>NZ_JBJHAT010000002.1:0-274144 GCF_054051175.1 Blastococcus sp. SYSU DS0753
TCCGGCGCCGCTTCCCCGGAGGAAGCGGCGCCGGAGCCGGAGGCGGTGCTCACTGGACGAGCCCGATGTCCTCCAGCACGCCACGGACGCGCTGGCGCTCCTCGGCCAGGAATGCCTCGAACTCGTCACCGGCGAGGTAGGCGTCGGACCAGCCGCGCTCCTCGACCTCGCTCTGCCAGGCCTCGGACTCCTGCATCTCCGCCACCAGGGCGAGCAGCCGCTCGCGCGCCTCGTCCGAGATGTCGGGCGGACCGACGACACCGCGCCAGTTGGTCAGCTCCACGTCGTACCCGGCCTCGGTGAGGGTGGGTGCGTCGATGCCCTCGACGGGCTCCGCGCCGGTCACCGCCAGGGCCCGCAGCTCCCCCGCCTCGATCTGCTGGGCGTACTCGCCGACGCCGGAGATGCCGGCGTCCACCTGGCCGCCGAGCAGCGCGGCCAGCGACTCGCCGCCGCCGGAGAACGCCACGTAGTTGAGGTCCTCGATCGGCAGGTCCGCGGCCTGGAAGAGCAGCCCGGCCGCGATGTGGTCGGTGCCGCCGGCCGAGCCGCCGGCGATCGAGACGCCGCGCCCCTCGGTGCGGACGGCCTCGACCAGGTCGTCGACGCTCTGGTACGGCGAGGCAGCGGGGACGACGATGACCTCGTCCTCGGTGGTCAGCCGGGCCAGCGGCGTCACGTCGCCGAGGGTGGCCTGCGACTGGTTGGTCTCGACGGCGCCGACCATGACCAGCCCCATCACCATGAGGAAGTCCTCGCTGCGCTCGTTGGCGAGCTCGGCGAGGCCGACCGTGCCGCCGGCGCCGCCGACGTTCGTCACGCGGGTGCTGCCGACCAGCTGCTCCTCCTCGAGCGCCGCCGCGATGGCCCGGGCGGTCTGGTCCCACCCCCCGCCGGGGTCGGCCGGTGCCATGACCGCGAGCCGGTTGATCCGGTCGGCGCCGCCTCCCGAGCCGCCACTGCCGCCCTCGCTGCCGCAGCCGGTCAGGCCGACCGCCAGGGCGGCCGCGGCCGCGACGGATGCCGAACGCACGCGCCGGCGAACCGGCCGGTGGACCGCGCGATGAGTGACTGTCATGGAGGACCTCCTCGTCCCGGAGCCGGACGGCTCGTGGTGCGCCGGACGCTAGGAGCGCCGGGACGGCGGGAGAATCCTGCGGTCGTACCGGTCGTATTGGTCGTTGTGGTCGCAGTCACATCCGACCTGCGGGCAGCGACAATGACCCGGTGCGCCGGACCATGACCCTGGGAGCCCAGCTCCTGCTGCTGCAGGTGGGCATCGTGCTGGTGACGCTGCTGCTCGCCGGCGCCGTCGCCGTGCACCACCAGCAGGAGCAGATCCGGGACGCCTATCGCCAGCAGGTGCTGACGGTCGCCAACAGCACCGCGCGGCTGCCGAGCGTGGTGGACGCCTACGGCACCGCTGACCCGAGCGAGACGCTGCAACCCCTGGCGGAGCTCATCCGGGAGGCCTCGGCGGTCACCTTCGTCGTCATCACGGACGCGAGCGGCATCCGGCACTCCCACCCCGATCCCGACCGGATCGGTCAGCGCGTGTCGACCGATCCGAGCACCACCCTGGCCGGTGAGGTCTTCGTCGGCACCGAGACCGGCACGCTCGGGGAGTCCCTGCGCGCCAAGGTGCCGGTGCGCGGCCCGGACGGCGCGGTCATCGGTGCGGTGTCGGTCGGCATCCTGGAACGCGAACTCGCCGCCGAGTTCGGCCGCGAGGCCCCCGCCCTCGTGGCCTGGCTCGGCGGCGCCGCGCTCGTCGGCGCCCTGGGGTCGGTGCTCGTCGTCCGGCTGCTTCGCCGCCGCATCTTCGGCCTCGAACCGGAGGAGATCGCCCGGTTGCTGGAGACCCGCGAGGCGATGCTGCACGGCATCCGCGAGGGGCTGGTGGCGGTCGACCAGAAGGGGCGGGTGGTCCTGGTCAACGATGAGGCGTCGCGGCTGCTCGACCTCCCGCCGGACGCCGTCGGCCGCCCGGCCGCCGAGGTCCTCGACACCGCCATGCTCCCGCTCGTGCTCGGTGACCGGCCGGTCACCGACGAGCTCGTGCTCTCCGGGGAGCGCTTGCTCGTCGCCAGCCGCACCCCCGCGGTCGTCGGCGGCCGCCGGATCGCCGACGTCCTCACCCTGCGGGACCGCACCGAGCTGTTCGGCGCGATGCGGGAGCTCGATGGCCAGCGGAACCTGACCAACACGCTCCGCGCGCAGGCGCACGAGTTCAGCAACCAGCTACACGTCGTCCAGGGGCTGATCGAGCTCGACCGGCGGGACGAGGCGGTCGCCTTCATCGAGCGGATCGGCGGCGGCCGCCTGCTCGGTGGCGCCCCGCTGAGCACCGTCGTCGATCCTGGGGTGACGGCGCTCCTCCTGGCCAAGGCCGCGGTCGCCCGGGAGCGGGGCGTCCGGCTCGTGCTCGGGGCGGACAGCCGGCTGCCCGCCGGGCTCGGCGACGACGTCGTGACCGTGGTCGGCAACTTGGTGGACAACGCGGTCGACGCCACCGGGCAGGGCGGCGAGGTGCAGGTGCTCGTGCGCCAGGAGGACGACGGAACGGTGCTGGTGCAGGTCGACGACGACGGGCCGGGGGTGGCCCCGGTCGACCGGTCCCGGGTCTTCGACGTGGGCGTGACCACGAAGGGGCGGCCCGACGGCGACCACGGGCGCGGCATCGGGCTGGCCCTCGTCGCCCGCGTCGCGGCACGCCGGGGCGGGACGGCGGTGGTCACCGACTCCCCCACCGGCGGCGCCCGGGTCACCGTGCGGCTGCCCGGCTCGCGACAGCCCTCCCCCGGCGCGCTGGTCGCCCCGTGACCGGCGAGGTGCGGGTGCTCGTGGTCGACGACGACTTCGCCGTCGCCTCGGTCCACCGCGGCTACGTCGAGTCCCTCCCCGGCTTCACGGTGGTGGCCGAGGTGCACCGCGGGGTGCAGGCGGTGGAGGCGGTGCAGGCGCTCCGACCGGACCTGGTGCTGCTCGACGTCTACCTTCCCGACATCTCCGGCCTGGAGGTGCTCCGCCGGATCCGCGCCGCACCCGGCCCGCAGCCCGACGTCCTGGCGATCACCGCGGCGCGCGAGGTGGACACGGTGCGCCAGGCCATGACCGGCGGCGTCGTGGACTACCTGGTGAAGCCCTTTTCCCTGGCGACGTTCCGGGAGCGGCTGGAGGTCTACCGCGCCCACCGCACCGATGTGCTGCGGCGCAGCGGCGACACCGGAGGCCTGGAACAGAGCGACGTCGACCGGCTGCTGGCCGGCCGGCGCCGCGGCGGTGTCGCGGGCTCGGTCACCGACCTGCCGAAGGGTCTCTCACCGAGGACCCTCGAAGCCGTGGCGCGCACGCTGCGCAGCGACCCCACCCGGGACCTGTCCGCCGGGGAGGTGGCCGAACGCTGCGGCCTCGCCCGCGTCAGCGCCCGCCGGTACCTCGAGCACCTGGAGCGCACCGGCCGGGCCGCGGTCTTCCCGCGGTACGGCGGCACCGGGCGGCCGGAGAACGGCTACCGGTGGGTGGACTGAGCGGCGTCAGCCGGTCAGCATCGGCCCCTCGTCCTTGAGCGCCACTCCGGAGGCCCCCAGTTCCCTGGCCGCCGTCAGCAGCCGGACCACGACGTCGGCCGCCTCCGCGTAGCCGAGCCCGTGCGGGGGGCGGACGTTGGAGACGCAGTTGCGCTCGGAGTCCGCCCGGCCCGGCCGCGGGTCCCAGGTGAGGTAGATGCCGAGCGAGTCGGCCGAGGAGAGACCGGGCCGCTCCCCGATGAGGACCACGACCACCCGCGCCCCGAGCGCCGCCCCGATCTGGTCGCCGAGGGCCACCCGCGCCTGGGCGGCGAGCACGACCGGGCCGACCGACCAGTCGACCAGCCGGTCCAGCAGCGCGGTCGCCAGGGCCGGCCCGTGCTCGTGCACCGCCCGCGGCGAGAGCCCGTCGGCGAGCACCAGCGCCACGTCGGCGTGCGCGCGGGGCAGGGTCGTCCCGGGGGCCAGCCGCCGGCCGAGGTCGGGTCGTTGCAGGTACTCGGCGCGGTCCGCGGCGGCCGAGTGGACCTCGAGCACCGGCAGCCCGCCGAGCCCGGCACGCACGATGGCGGGATCCAGGGCCGTGTGGACGGCGTCGCGCGCCACCGCGTGCGCCAGCCGGAACTCCAGCTCCCGCGCGGTGGGCAGGCCGTCGCCGGCGCGCCCCAGGGCGACCCGTGCCCGGGTCGCGCCGCGCAGCACCGCCCAGGGGTCGTTCCCGGCGATGCTCACGACTGCGCCGCCGCGAGCAGGGCCCTCGCCGCCGGGGCGTCGGCGGTCAGCGACCGCACCCGGCCGGCGTCGTCCAGCAGGTCCATCCGGGTCAGCCACGCCTCGAACTCCGGCGCCGGCCGGAGATCGAGCACCTGCCGTGCGGTGAGCACGTCGGAGAACGACAGCGACTGGTAGTGCAGCATGACGTCGTCCGATCCCGGGACGGCGATCACGAACGAGCAGCCCGCCGCCCCCAGCAGCAGCGTCAGGGTGTCGGTGTCGTCGGCGTCCACCTCGGCGTGGTTGGTGTAGCAGACGTCGACCCCCATGGGCAGGCCGAGCAGCTTGCCGCAGCAGTGGTCCTCCAGCCCGGCCCGGATCACCTGCTTGCCGTCGTAGAGGTACTCCGGCCCGATGAACCCCACCACGGTGTTGACCAGCAGCGGCTCGAAGTGCCGGGCGACGGCGTAGGCCCGGCACTCCAGGGTCTGCTGGTCCACCGGCCGGCCGTCGACGCCGCGGTGGGCGTCGGCCGACAGCGCCGAGCCCTGCCCCGTCTCGAAGTAGGTGACGTGGCGCCCGACCGTGCCCCGGCCGAGCTCCAGCGCGCCCGCCCGGGCCTCGGCGAGCAGGTCGAGCGTGACACCGAACCCGCGGTTGGCCGCCTGCGTGCCGGCGACCGACTGGAACACCAGGTCCACCGGCGCGCCCTTCTCCAGGGCCCGCAGCGTCGTCGTCACATGGGCGAGGACGCACGACTGGGTGGGGATGTCGTACCGCTGGATCACCGCGTCCACCAGCTCCAGGAGCGCGATCGTCCGTCCCGGGGAGTCGGTGGCCGGGTTGATGCCGATCACCGCGTCGCCGGAACCCTGCAGCAGACCGTCGACGATCGACGCGGTCACGCCCACCGGGTCGTCGGTCGGGTGGTTGGGCTGCAGCCGCGAGGCCAGCCGCCCGGGCAGACCCAGCGTGCTGCGCAGCCCGGTCACCACCCGCGCCCGGCGGCCGACGGCGACCAGGTCGGCGTTGCGCATCAGCTTCGAGGTGGCCGCCACCATCTCCGGGGTGAGGCCGCGGGCCAGCCCGCTGATCGCCGCCTCGTCGCCGGCCGCGGCCCAGCCCAGCAGCCGGTCCCGGAACTCCCCCACGGTCAGGTCCGCCACCGGGGCGAAGGCGACCGGGTCGTGGGTGTCGAGGATCAGCCGGGTGACGTCGTCCTCGTCGTAGCCGACCACCTGCTCCTCCAGGAAGGTCGCCAGCGGCAGGTCGGCGAGCACCGTCTGGGCGGCGACCCGCTGTGCGGCCGACTCCGCCGCGCACCCGGCCAGCACGTCGCCCGAGCGGGCCGGCGTCGCCTTGGCGAGCAGGTCGGACAGCGACGGGAACTCGTACGTGTGCCCGCCCAGCGTCGTGCGGCGGACGGTCATCGCACCTCCTCCTCGGCGGCGGCGAGCAGCTCGAACTCCTCCTCGGGCGCCGACGCCACCAGGTGGTGGCGGCTGTAGAGGGCGAAGTAGCCGAGGAAGACCGCGTAGGCGGCCAGCGTCCAGAGGGCGGCGACCTCGTCGACCAGGAAGGTGGCGACGACGGCGGCCGCGGCCAGCACCAGGGCGACGCCGGTGGTGACCGTGCCACCCGGGGTGCGGTACGGGCGGGGCAGCTCGGGCTCCCGGCGGCGCAGCACGATGTGGCTGACCATCATCAGCACGTAGGAGACCGTGGCCCCGAAGACGGCCATGTTCAGCAGCATCGCGCCCTGGCCGGTCAGCGAGAGCGCGAAGCCGATGGCGCCGGGCACCAGCAGGGCGAGCACCGGGGCCCGGCGGCCGTTGGTCACCGACAGCGCCCGCGGCAGGTAGCCGGCCCGGGACAGCGCGAACGTCTGCCGCGAGTAGGCGTAGATGATCGAGAAGAAGCTGGCCACCAGGCCGACCAGCCCGGCGTAGTTGATCAGCGTCGTCAGCCAGCCGGCGGCCCCGGCGACCTGGAGCGCCTCCACCGGCGGGTTGCCGCTGGCCGACATGGTCTCCGCGCCTCCGGCGCCGGCGGTGAACACCAGCATCAGCACGGCGAGCACCAGCAGCACCCCCATGGCCGCGACGATGCCCCGGGGCATCGAGCGGGCCGGGTCGCGGGCCTCCTCGGCGGCCAGCGGCACGCACTCCACCGCGAGGAAGAACCAGATCGCGAACGGGAACGCCGCCCAGACGCCCATCAGCCCGAACGGCAGGAGGTCCGAGGCGCCGGCGGCGTCGGTGGGCGCGATGTCGAGCAGGTTGGCCGAGTCGAAGGCCGGGACGGCCCCGACCAGGTAGACGACCAGCCCGGCGACGGCGATCCCCGCGATCACCAGCATCACCCTCAGCGCCTCGCCGACCCCCATGAGGTGGATGCCGATGAACAGCGCGTAGGCGGCCAGGTATACCCACCAGCCGTCGGTGATGCCGAACAGGCCGAGCGACTCCACGTACGCCCCGATGAAGGTGGCGATCGCCGCGGGGGCGATCGCGTACTCGATGAGCACCGCCACCCCGGTGGCGTACCCACCCCAGGGCCCCAGCGCGCGCCGGGCGAAGGTGTAGCCGCCCCCGGCCGTCGGCAGCGCCGATCCGAGTTCGGCCAGGCCGAACACCATCGCCGAGTACATGATCGCCATGAGGACGACGGCGATCAGCAGGCCCCCGAAGCCGCCCTCGGCCAGGCCGAAGTTCCAGCCCGCGTAGTCACCGGAGATGACCGCCGCGACCCCCAGCCCGGCCAGCAGCACCCACCCGGCGGTCCCGGTCCGCAGCTGCCGCTTCTGGTGGTAGCCGGCATCGACCGTCTCGGCCTCCACCCCCTGACGGTGGACCGGCCGGCCTGGACGTACTCGGGGTTCCGCGGTCATGCGCCGGCCTTCCGGTGAGCCCCCGCAGGTCGGGTGGGGTCAGCCTGGCCCCGCCCGGCCCCACGGGCAATGCCTTGCGACAGGACGGAACACGCTGTTCACACGGCCGCTCCCCCACCTGCGCCGCCGTCCGCGGTGCCGGCAACCCGCGTGATCACGGGCAGCCGGGGTATGCCCCAGCTCCGACCTCTCCCAGGGAGTCCTCATGGCTCGTCACACACTGTCCCGCTCGCTGCACGACCTCGGCCTCTCCGCCTGGTTCGGTGGCACGCTCGCCAACGCCGTCGCCCTGAACGCGGCCGCCGGGGAGGCGGGGAGCGCCCCCGCCACCGGCCGGGTGGCCAACGCCGGCTGGGACCGCTGGACGCCGGTCAACGCCCTGGCCATCGGCGCCCACCTGATCGGCAGCGTGGGTCAGCTGCGGGCGGACAGGGAGCGGGTCGCGCAGCAGGAGGGCGTGGCCTCCATGTCGGGGATCAAGACCCTGCTCACCGTCGCAGCCCTCGGCGCGACGGCGTACAGCCGGGTCCTCGGCCAGCGGGTGTCGGCCGCAGGATCGGTGCCGTCGCGGTCCGGGACCCGGCCGAGCAAGCGCACCAAGGCGGCCCGCGCCGACGTCGCCGCCGCACAGCAGCAGCTGGACACCCTGCAGTGGGTCATCCCCGCCCTGACCGGCGCGCTCGTCGCGGTCACCTCGTACGCGGGTGAGCAACAGCGCCCCAGCGAGGTGGCCAAGGGAGTCGCCGGTCGGTGAGCAGGCGCTGACCCGGCCGGGCGAGCCGCCCGGTGCTCCGGGTCCCGGGGCCGACGCCGCACGGCGCGGGGGGCCTGACCCGTTCGGGCGGGCCCCTCCCGGCGCGCGGTGCCGGGCTGCGGGCTCACCCCGTCGAGCGCGGCGGCTGGGTGCGGTCGAGCCAGCTGACGGCCAGCACGTGCGGCAGCGTCAGCGCCGCCAGCAGCGGCAGGCCCGTGGCGACGAGTCCGCGCCAGCCGTCCGCCCAGGACCAGAGGGCGGCGAGCGCCAGCAGGACGGCGGCGGTCGGCGGGCCTGCCGCCAGGGCGAACCGGCGCAGCGGCAGGACCAGCCGTCCCGCGACCAGATCGGGGCCGCTCGCCGGGTCCTCGGCCAGCACGCGCGCCACGTGCCGCAGGGAGTGCCAGGCCCCGAAGTAGACACCGAAGGCGGCCAACGGCGGGACCACGAGGACCACCGCCGCCAGGAGGCCGACCTCCCCCGCCTCCAGCCACCGGCGGCGGCGGGCCAGGACGAACGCGAGCACTCCCCCCGCGCCGAGGAGCACCGCGACGGCTCCCGTCGCGACTCCGGGCGGTACGCCGCCCCAGCCCGGGGCCACGGCCTCGGTGAGCGCGCCGGTGTCGCTGCCGGGAACGCCCAGGCCGCGGAGCAGGGGCACCAGCAGCACGAGGCTCCCGAGGACAAGCGACGCCGCCGGCCGCGGCCGCACGGGGCGACCGGCGCGAAGATCGGCGAAGGCGGTCTCGCCGGTGCCGAAGTGCCATGCCGAGACCAGGACGAAGATCAGCAGCGCCGGGCCGGGCGCGGCGGTGAAGGCTCCGTAGGCCCCGGCGGCCAGAGCGGCGTACGCGGCCCCGAAGACGGCGAGCCGGGTCGGCCGCCAGCCGAACCGCCACGCGGGTAGGAGGTGATCGACGGCCCCGTGCGGCAGCCCCAGGAGCAGCCCGGCGACCAGCACCGCCGCCGAGCCGGTGGCTCCCCAGCCACCGGGGGCGGCGACCTCGACCGCCAGGGCCGCCCCGGCCGCCACGCACGACCACCGGGTGGCGGCCCGGGCGGGAGCCCCGAACGGGGCCACGGGGGCGCGCCCGGTCGCCGAGGCGGCGACGCCCCCGGACACGCCGTCAGCCGCGGGCGGGGCGGACGCCCTCGCCCCGGGCCCGGCCGATCACCGCCGTCGAGATGCGGGTGAGCTCCGGGAGCACGGCGTCGCTCTTGTGCACGTTGCTCGACCACACCGGCTCGGTGTGGGTGTCGACGCCGGCGACGACGTCCTCGGCGGTCCGGAGCTTGGCGACCTTGTGGATCAGCACGCCGAAGCCGACCTTGGCCACGACGTCGGTCACCGAGTAGCCGACCTGCATGGCGGTGAGCCAGGCCGGGGTGACGTCGACGAAGACCGGGACCGAGTAGATCAGCGGGTAGATGCCGAAGCTGCCGAGCAGGACGATCGTCGCGTTGCGGAGGGTGGTGGCGGCCTCCGTGCCCATGGTCGGCAGGGACGCCCGGACCGCCCCGATCAGCGCGACGTAGAGGTAGACGAGGAAGACCGTGCTGATCAGCCCCCACACCACCAGGGCCGTGGTGTCGCGGCCCTGGGCGATCACCTGCGACCCCATGTACCCGGTGACGATCATGAGGAAGGCCGCCGCCATGGTCGAGAAGCGCAGGTTGCGCGCCCTGGCGCCGGCGAGCGAGCACACCGCCAGCAGCTCCACCATCAGCAGCGGCACGGTGATCGACCAGTCGATGTAGCGGCTGCTGATCGTGTGCAGCGCCTCCGAATTCGGCACGTACACGCCGCCCTGCAGCGTGAACCCGGTGTCCCACTTGCTGACCATGCGGGCGTAGGCGAGGGCCGCCACCGCCGCGAGGCAGAAGCCGGCGTAGGCCGAGGGGCGGTACCGCGCCGACACCTCCTCCCGGCTGGTCAGTGCGTAGAGGAAGTAGGCGAACAGCGCGAACCCCGCGCCGAGGAGCGCCAGCTGGACGACGTCGTAGAGGCCCGGGGGCATCGTCTGCAGCTCGGGAGCGGGGGTCTCCATGCGCACTCCTGGATGTCGCGCGACGGCGACTCCCGGACCGGGCCGCCGCTTTCCGCCCGGTGCCGGGACGGTGCCGGGCCCCTACCCGCACCGGCCGTCCGCAACCGGACGGCGGACGACCCAGGGGCGGCGGCTCAGATGCTGCGCCAGCGGCCCTCGATCGCGTTGCCCTCGGGCCGGGACCGGAAGACGTTCCCCTCGGTGGGCTCCGTCTCGTCCCCGGCCAACGCCAGCCGCCGCAGCAGCGGCTCGACCAGCACGTCGTAGACCCCCGGCAGCAGCCGGAAGCCTGCCGTGACGACGTGGTTGAGCACCCCCGCCTGCACGACCCGGCGTGGCCGGTCGAGGGTGGACAGGACCCGGCGGGCCACCCGCTGCGGCGAGTAGACCGGCGGCGGGGGCCGCCCGGTGCTGCCCGCCCATGTCGCGCCCTGGGAGTAGATGGGAGTGTTCACGCCGCCCGGCTGGACGATGGAGACGGAGATCCGCGGCTCGTCCCGGGTCTCCTGCTGCAGCACGCGGGCGAGCGCCAGCTGACCCCACTTGGCGACGGCGTAGCTGCCCATGACCGGCGTCGTCACGTTCCCCAGCAGGGAGTTGACGACGACGAGGTGGCCTGCGCCCTGCCGCCGGAAGACCGGCAGGACGTGCCGCGCGACCGTGGCCGTGCCGTGCAGCGAGGTGTCGACGACCCGCTCGAAGACCTCCTTCGGCACGTCCTCGATGTGCCCGTAGGCCATCACCTGGGCGGAGTGCACGACGACGTCGAGGTGGCCGAGCTCGCGCACCGCGCCGGCGACCACCGCGGCGATCGCCTCCTCGTCCAGCACGTCGGCCGGGCAGACCATGACCGCGGCGGCGCCGGCGGCACGGAGCTCGTCGGCCGTCTCCTCCAGCGACGACCGGCCGCGCGCCACCAGCACCAGCCGCGCACCGCGGCCGGCCAGCTGCACGGCCGTCGCCCGGCCGATGCCGCTGGACGCGCCGGTGATGAGCACGGTGAGCGGTGCTCCGCCGGAGTCGGGGATCGGCACGGAGTTCTCCTCGCTGGGGGTGAGTCCGGCGTCGCGGGCACCGGTTGTCCGCAACCGACTACCCGACCGGCCCGGCGGTCATGCGGTGCGCCGGTCCAGCTCGGCCAGCAGCCAGCCCGGCCCGCTGACGTCGACGCCGTCGGGCAGGCGGGCGCGCAGCCCCCGGTCGGCGGTGACCACCAGCACCTCGCGCCCGTTGCCGGCCAGCTCGGGCACGACGTCGGCGAGCGCGTCGTCCCCGCTCCCGCGGGCGCGCACCACCCGAACCCCGTCGGGCGCGGGAACGTCCCGGGCCTGCCCCTCCACGACGGCCACCACCTCGGTGCAGGTCAGTTCCTGCCCGCCGGGCCCGGGCACGGTCTGCCCGGCCAGCTCGGCGAGGCGGTCCAGGAAGCGGCCGGCCGCCCCCGCCCGGTCCCGCCACCAGCCGTCGGGACGGGCGCCGACCGCGTTGGCGACGTCCACCACCAGCACTGCCATCTCGTCCTCCCTCCGTGGGCGCCGCGCGAGGCGTGCTCGCGGCCCGTCCCGTGCGTCTCGCCGGGCCCTACGCTCCCGGCATGTGCCGGAACATCCGCCCGCTGGCGAACTTCGCGCCGCCGGCGGCCGACGAGGAGATCCACGCCGCCGCGCTGCAGTACGTGCGCAAGATCAGTGGCACGACCAAGCCGTCGCGCGCGAACGCCGAGGTGTTCGAGCGGGCGGTGGCGGAGGTGGCCGCGGCCTCGGCCCGGCTCCTCGACGCCCTGGTCACCACCGCCCCGCCCAAGGACCGCGAGGCGGAGGCAGCCAAGGCGCGGGCCCGGGCCGCCGCCCGCTACGGCGGCTGACCACTCGGCACGGCGTTCCCGGCCGTCGGGAACGCCGTGCCGCGCCCGGTCGCCCATCGGGCGGGCCGGTCAGTTCTCCGACGCCGGGCCGACGTCGTGCGGGTCGGGGGTGCGGAAGGTCGGGTCGTCCGGCGGGTCGGCGTCGTCGTTGCCGGCCCCCGTCGCGGGACGGTCGGTCTCCGGCGAGCGGTCGGGTTCCTCCCCGCCCTCCCCGAACCCGTCGGCGGGCGGGGGGGCGCCGGCTCCCGGGTCCGCGGCGGGGATGCCTTCGTCGGGTTGGCCGAGGTTCGGTTCCAGCGGGCTCCACATCGACATGCCGGTCCCCTACCCGGGCGCGGCGCCTTACTCCCCTCCGAACTCCCCTCCGATCGCCGCCCGGCTGCCTGGGCTAGAAACGTCGGCATGACCTCCGCCGGGACGTCCGTCCCCGAACCCCTGCTGCGCCGCGCCCGGTTCGCCGAGCTCACGCCCTTCGAGGTCTACGCCCTGTGCCGGCTGCGCGTCGACGTCTTCGTGGTCGAGCAGGAGTGCCCCTACCCCGAGCTCGACGGGCGCGACGTCGAGCCGGCCACCGAGCACCTCTGGTTCGAGGAGGCCGGTCAGGTGCTGGCGACCATCCGCGTCCTGGACGACGGCGCCACGCGCGCCATCGGCCGGGTGGCCACCGTGGCGGCGGCGCGCGGGCGGGGGTTGGCCGGGCGGCTGATCGAGCAGGCGCTGGCCGACCACGGGCACGGCCCGCTCACCCTGGGCGCGCAGGCGCACCTGGAGCAGTGGTACGGGCGGTTCGGCTTCCGCCGGAGCGGTCCGGGCTACCTCGAGGACGGCATCCCGCACGTCCCGATGCGCCGGGAACCACGGTGAGCGGCGCGCAGGTGCCGGCCGCCGCGGCCGACCTGGTGCGCGAGGCCGCGGACCGGCTGGAAGCGCTGGCCGCGTGCACCACGCCCGGTGACTGGCGTCTCGCCGGCCTCCTGGCCAGCCGGCCGGAGGTGGTCGCCCACGGTCCCGGCGGGGCAACCGAGCACGTCGCCGACGCTCGCGCGCGCAGCGCCGGGTGGATCACCGCCCTCTCCCCCGCGCTCGCCGGACCGCTCGCCGCCTGGCTGCGGGCGGCGTCCGCCGGGCAGCCGCCCCCGGAAGCGGTCGCGGTCGCCCGGCAGCTGCTGCACCGGCTGCCCTGACCCGCCTCCGCGCCGGCCCCGCCGTCTCCCCTGCGACCGTTCGTCGGCAGGACGGGGGCGGGAGCGCTCGTCGCGGGTATGGGGCGCGGATGCAGCCGCGCACGGGACCCGATCCCCTCGAGAACCCCGACGACCGGGACCCCGTCGAGGCACCGGACGCCCCGGAGCGGGAGGGCCTGGCCCGGCGGCTGGACAAGCCGATGGGTGCGCTCGGGCTGGTCTTCGTCCTGGTGGTGCTCGGCCAGTCCCTCGCCCGGCAGCCGTGGCTGACCACGACGCTGAGCGTCGTCGGCTGGGTGCTGTGGGCCGTCTTCGTGGCGGAGTTCATCCACCGGGCCGCCACGGCCCGCGACCAGCGCCGCTTCTGGACGCGCAACTGGTGGCAGGTGGTCTTCCTGGCGGTGCCGTTCCTGCGGTTCGCCCGCGCGCTGACGTTGCTGCGTGCGGCGCGGGTCGGCGGCGTCGTGTCGGCCGCGGTCCGTGGATCCCGCTCGGCGGGGCGCCTGCTGAGCGGCCGGATCGCCTGGCTCGGTGCGGTGACCGTCGTGGTGGTGCTGGCGTCCAGCCAGTTGCTGTACGTGCTCGGCGCCTACGACTCCTACGGCACGGCGCTCTACGACGCGGCCCTCGCCACGATCAGCGCCCGGCCGCTCACCGCCGACGCAGACGTCGCGCGCGTCCTGGACATCGCCCTGGCCACCTACTCGGTGGCCGTGTTCGCGACGCTGGCCGGTGCGCTCGGCGCGTTCTTCCTGGAGCGGCGTGACGACGGAAACGTGGCCGCCCGGGGAGCGTGACGCCGGGCACCGGGCGTGCGACCGCGGCCCGCGGGGTAGCCGCCCCGCCATGAGCGACGACGTGACCACAGGTGGGTACGCCGAACGGCTGGGCGCCCGCCCGGAATCGGCCGGCGAGGGCGCGGCCCGGATGGAATTCGAGGTGACCGAGGAGCACCTCAACCCGGCCGGCACCCTGCACGGCGGGGTGCTGGCGACGCTCGTCGACACCGCGATGGGCCAGGCGGTGCGGACCACCACCGGTGACGGCGAGGTGCCCGCGACCAGCCAGCTGACGGTCACCTACCTGCGGCCGGGGAAGCCAGGCGCCCTGCAGGTCACCGCCCGGCTGCGGACGCGGGGCGAGCACCTGACGGTCTGCGAGGCGGACGTGGAGCAGGACGGCAAGGCGCTGGTCCACGCCGTCGCGACCTTCGCGCTGCTGGGTTCCTGACCCAGGGTCACCCGGGCAGCGGCGCGGGCACCTCCTGGACGACGGACGGGACCGCCGCCCCCTGGTCGTCGTCCTGGTCGTCGGTCCTGGTCTGGGCGACGACGAGGATGTAGGTGAAGATCCCGGCGATGACGAGCAGGATGCCGAGCGGGATCAGGATGCGGCCGAGCCTCCTGCCCTTCGGGGTGCCCTCCCCGGCGCTCCGGTCGTCGTCGCCGCGGTGGTCGGGGTGCGCCATGGGTGGTCTCCTGGGGTCGGTGGAGCGGGGTGGGCCCGCCCGGGGGCCGGCCACCTCCTTCATGCCCGCGCTACCGGGCGTCACTCCCTGCGGCCGCGACCGGCGCAGCGACCGCGGGCGGAGGACGATCGGGGTATGACCACCGCCACCTGGAACGGCGTCGTCGTCGCCGAGTCCGACGACATCGTCACCGTCGAGGGCAACGCCTACTTCCCCCGCGCAGCCGTCCGCGACGACGTGCTGCGCCCCTCGGAGAAGCAGACCGTCTGCCCCTGGAAGGGCACCGCCTCCTACTACAGCCTGGAGGTCGACGGGCAGCGCAACCCGGATGCCGCCTGGTACTACCCGGAGCCGAAGGACGCCGCGAAGCAGATCTCGGGCAGGGTGGCGTTCTGGAAGGGCGTGGAGGTGCGCTGACCTCGTCGGTCAGCGGCCGGGGCGGGTGCCGGCGAGCTCGCGGGCCGACGCGGCGGCCTCGGCGTCGAGCTGGCGGTCGATCGACTCGGTGAAGGAGTCCCAGGCCTGCTCCGGCGTGATCCCCAGCGCGGCGGCGATCTGGTCCCACTCCGCGCCCCCGCGCAGCGCGGCGCGGATCCCCACCAGCTGGCTGTCGTGCGCGCGGCGCGAGACGACCTCGCCCAGGGCGAGCAGCTCCAGCGCCTCGTACACGTCGAGCTGGGTACCGGTGTCGCGCAGGGAGGCCGACCAGTCGTCGGCGTCGTCGTCACGGACAGTGTTCAGGGCGGTATCGCCGTTGTCGCGGCGACTCAGGAAGTCGAGCCGCGTGGCGGCCGTCGTCAGCGAGAACTCCGCCTCGAGGGCCTCGGGTGTGATGGTCATGGGTCGAGCTTCCCCTTCGACGTGGGAGCGCCAAACCCGGCGCAGGCGGGATTTCACCCACGCGGAGGGCCCGCACCCCCCGTGGGGATGCGGGCCCTCCGCGTGCTGGCCCCGTCCCGAGGCTCACCCCGAGCCTGCGAGGGGTGAGGAGGACGGGGTCCTCTTTCACTTGTCGACGCCGACGGCTTCCTTGGCCAGGGCGGCCAGCTGCGTCTGCGCGGCGCTCGCCACGTTCGACCGGTTCTTGTGGGTCTCCTCGTAGCGGATGATCACGTTGACGTCGTGCGGCGTCTTCAGCTGCTTGATCGCCTTGACGGCGTCCTGCACCGACATCGAGTCGTAGCCCTTGATCGGCAGCTCGTCGGCGGTGACGTCGCCCAGCTCCTCGCGGGTGGCCCGGGCGGCGTCGGCGGCGTCCTGGTTGCCCTCGCGCTGCGCGATCCGCTCGGCGCGGCGCAGCGAGGCGGCGCGGCCGACGGTGAGGGTCTCGCGGACGGCCCCGGTGAACGCCGACGCGCGGTCACCCGCGGCGGAGAACCGGTCGGAGGTCTCCTCACCGGCGTGCCGCACGGTGTCGACGGCGTGGTTGACCGTGTTGGCCCAGAAGCGGACCGGCGCGTTGACGCCACGGGCCACGGCACCGGCGACCTTCTGCACCGGGGTGGCGACGAGCGCCGCCGGGCCGCCCAGGGCCTCCTCGGCCAGGACCACGGTGAGCCACTCGACGGTCGCCTGGTGCGCCTCGACGAGCTTCTCGGCCAGGCGCTGGGTCTCGACGTCACCGGCGGTCTCGGCGAGCACCTTGAGGTAGGTGGCGCGGTCGAGCAGCTGGTGCTCGAGCTGCAGGTCCTGCAGGAGCGCCTCCTCGATGGAGGTCGACTGCTCGAAGGTGGCCTTGAGGGCGGCGGAGAGCCGGCCGACGACCGGCGTCACGACGTCGGGGACACCACCGAGGGCGCGCAGCCGCTCGGTGATCTCGAGCGTGCGGGCCGCGGCGTTGTCGGCGTTCTGGGTGAGCTCCCGACGGACGGCGTCGGTGCGGGCCTGGCTGATCCGCGTCCGTGCGATCTGCTCCTCGGTCTGCGTGAGCAGGACGAGGGCGCGCAACTGGTTGATCATCTTGGCGTTGTTGTCGGTCATGGGGGATGCAGCTCCAGAGATCGAGGATGACCTGACGTCTCTGTGTGTGCCCCGGATCCTCCGCGTGCTAACAAGAGCAAGCGGATTGCTAGCAGTGAGCCTCGTCACCCGGACGGGTGACGAGGCCCTGACCGCGACGGCCGCTCGGCTCAGCCGGCCTGGGCCGGCAGGTTCTCCTGGGCGTGCGCGCGCCGCGGCCGGACGTCGAAGCGCAGCACCGGCTGGGTCATGTCGTCGGTGACCTCGTAGGGCGGGCGCGGGGCCAGGCGGACCGGGCGGGGCGGCAGCGACGACGGCGGCATGGTCTTGCCGCAGCCGACGCAGTAGCGGCCTCGCTGGTGCACGGCTCCGCAGTGCGCGCAGGTCATGTCGTCTCCTCGGGGTCGGTACCGGCATGGACAGACGGACCCTCGCAGGCCGCAGCCCCGGGTTGCAGTCGGATCTGACAGGTGGGACGAGCCGTTACCCGAACGTCATGAGCGACCCGTTTCCGAATTCCGCTCCCCGGACCTGCCTCGTGCGCGGATCGGCAGATCCCGGCCGCGGATCTGCCCATCCGCGCCCACGGTCGGGTTCAGCGGCCGGTCCAGCGGGGCGGGCGCTTCTCCAGCCGGGCGGCGATCCCCTCCGCGCGGTCCTCGCTGAGGTAGGGGTTGGGGCCGACGTCGAGCCACAGCCCCTGCCAGAGCGGCAGCTCCAGCGCCTTGATCGCGGTCTCCTTCATCCGCCGGACGGAGATCGGCGCGTTGCCGGCGATCCGGTCGGCCAGCTCCAGCGCCGCGGGCAGCACCTCGTCGGGCGCGACCAGCCGGTTCACCAGCCCCCAGCGCTGGGCCTCCGTGGCGTCGATCGGGTCGCCGGTGAACAGCAGCTCCAGCGCGATGCCGACCGGGATCCGCTTGGGGAGCACGACCGAGCCGAAGTTCGCTCCCATGCCGATCGCCGCCTCGGGCAGGGCGAAGCGCACCGCCGGCGAGGCGATCCGCAGGTCGCAGGCGAGCGCCAGCTCGAACCCGCCGGCGACCGCCGGGCCGTTGAGGGCGGCGAGCACCGGGACGGGCGTCTCGGTGACGACCTCGAACACCGACCGCGCCGGCCGGTTCATCGGCGGCCGGAACCGCTCGCCCCGCTGGTCGGCGGCGCGAATCTCCTTCAGGTCGAAACCGGCGCAGAACGCCGGCCCGGTACCGGTGAGCACGACCGCGCGCACCCCTTCCTCGGCGACCCGCAGCAGCTCCTCCACGAGGTCGGCCTGCAGCTCGGTGGAGAGCGCGTTGCGCCGCTCGGGCCGGTCGAGCGTGAGCACGCGGACGTGCCCGCGCTCCTCGACCGCCAGCCCGGAGTCGTGCCGTCGCGGAGTGCTCATGACGGGCAACCTGCCGCGCCGGGCCGCCCCTCGGCAACCCGGGGACCGGCACCCCTCCGTCGACGCTCTGCCTCTGAGTGCTCCTGCACTCAGAGGCAGACGATCCGCATGCCCCTGTCCGGCACCCGGCGGGACGGCGGCCCGCCATCGGCAGGACCGGCTGGGATCGGAACCGTCGACTGGCCGCGGATCTGTGATCCCCGGCAACGATCGGGCTCTCCTGTCACATCCGCCCCTCCCGTCGGGGACCATGGGCGGACCAGTCCGTCCGACCCGGTAGACAGGTGACATGGAGAGCCCTGCCGACATCCAGCTCGGTGATGTCGTCGCGCCGCCGACGGTGGTCTCCATCGAGCTGACCTCCACGCCGGTGCTCAGCTACGCGCTGGCGCACAACCGCATCCCGGTCGTGTCGCGCCTGGCGCTCACCTCGCAGCGCTCGCTGCGCGGGGTCACCGTGCGCCTGTCGGTGCGCGACGCCGAGGGGCCGATCGCGCAGGCCGTCGAGCTGCTGGCCGACGTCGACGGCGGCCGCACCACGGTGCTCACCGGGATCGGCCTGGTCATGGACCCGGCCGCGATGCTGCACGTCGAGGAGCAGCGCCCCGGCGTCGTCGACGTCGAGGTGTGGCTCGACGACACGCTGATCGGCGAGGCCTCCGCGCCGGTGCAGGTCCTCGCCGCCAACCAGTGGCTGGCCACTCCCCTGCCGCTGGCGCTCGAGATGCTCGCCGCGCACGTCATGCCCAACCACCCCGCGGTGACCGGGCTGGTCACCGAGGCCGGCGAGCTGCTGGCGGAGCGGACCGGCAGCGGCGCCATGGTCGGCTACGCGGCCACCGCCGAGCGGGTGGACGAGGTGGTCGCGGCGCTGGCCGAGGTCGTGCGCCGCCGCGGGGTCCGCCACTCCGAGCCGCCGCTGAGCTGGGCCGACCTCGGCCAGCAGGTGCGCTCCCCCGGCGACGTCCTCACCTGGCGGGTGGCCACGCCCCTGGACGCTGTCGTCCTCCTCGCGGCGGCGCTCGAGCAGGCCGGCATCCGGCCGCTGCTCTGGCTGGCCGAGGGCGCCGGCGGGGTGCCGGCGGGCGGGGCGATGGCGGGCGGGGCGCACGCCTTCCTCGGCTACTGGCGGGAGGAGCGCAGCTCCGAGTCCGCCGCCACGACCGACGGCGCGCCACTGGTCAACCTGGTCGACCTCGGGCTGATCGGCCTGGTCGAGACCACGCTGCTCACCGGCGCGGGCGAGCCCGGCGCCGACCTGCACGCCCCGGCGTACGAGCGCTGGCTCGCCGGCGAGCTCGAGCGCGTCCTCGGCGTCACCGACGTCCACCGCGCCCGGCGCGACGGCATCCTCCCGCTGCCGGCGCGCGCCCGGACGCCGGAGGGCCTGCTGCAGGTCGTGGAGTACCGGCCGGCCGAGCACAGCGCCCCGGCGTTCCCCGCCGGGCCGGTGCCGGCCCACCAGCCGAGCCGTCCCGAGGCGCCGCCCCGGGTGCAGCAGTGGAAGAACGCGCTGCTGGACCTGAGCCTGCGCAACCGGCTGGTCAACTACACCGAGCGCGCCGGGCTGCCCCTCACGCTGCCGGGCACCGCGCTGCCGATCCTGGACAACTTCATCCACGACGGCACCCCGATCACGCTGCTGCCGGGCGACCGGCTGGCGGCCGTGCAGACCGAGCGCGGGCTCGCCGGCGCCGGCGACCTGCCCGCCGAGCGGCTCACCGAGCTGCTGGTCGAGCGGCGCGAGGTGCACGCCGACGTCACCTCCGGCGGGTACCTGCCCCGGCTGCGCAACCTCGCCTACCGGGCCAAGACGGTGCAGGAGGAGACCGGCGCCAACAACCTCTACCTGGCGCTCGGCTCGCTGGTGTGGGAGCTCGACGGCCGACCGCTGCGCTCCCCGCTGCTGCTGGTGCCGGTCGTCCTCGCGCCGGTCGGGCGCACCGGCTCCTACCGGCTGTCGCTGGACGAGTCCGGGGCGAGCACCCCGAACTACTGCCTCCTGGAGAAGCTGCGCCAGGTGCACGGCCTGGTGGTCCCGGCGCTGAGCGACACCGCGGAGAGCACCCCGGACCTCGAGCGCGCCCTGGAGGCGGTGCGGGTGGGCCTCGTCGGCCACGGCCTGCCCTACCGGGTCGAGGCGACGGCGGACCTGGCGATCCTGCAGTTCGCCAAGTACCGCCTCTGGAAGGACCTCGACGAGCACTGGGGCGACTTCAGCCGGAACCCGCTGGTGCACCACCTCGTGCACGAGCCGACCGAGCCCTTCCTCGACCCGGCGCGCGACTCCGCCGCCCACGTGGACCTCGACGAGCTCGCCGGCCGGCTGCCCGTCCCCGCCGACGCCTCCCAGCTGCGCGCGATCGCCGAGGCCACCGCCGGCCGCACCTTCGTGCTGGAGGGCCCGCCCGGCACCGGCAAGTCGCAGACCATCACCAACCTGCTCACCCGCGCGGTCGCCGACGGCAAGCGCGTGCTGTTCGTCGCCGAGAAGCGCGCCGCGCTCGACGTCGTGGCCCGTCGGCTGGACGCCGTGGGCATGGGCATGTTCGCCCTCGACCTGCACGACAAGGGGTCGCGCGCGTCGATGGTCCGGGCGCAGATCCGGCTGGCGCTGGAGCACGCGATCGCCGTCGACGAGCAGGGGCTGGCCACCGACTCGGAGACGCTGCGCTCGGCCCGCCGGCAGCTGGCCCGCTACGCCGACCGGCTGCACGCCGAGAACGCCGTCGGCCTGTCGCTGTACACCGCGCGCACCGCGGAGCTCACCGCCGGCACCGACGTCCCCGCGCTCCCGGTGCCCGAGCCGTTCGTGGCCAACGCCCCGGCCGAGGTGCTGACCGCCGTCCGCCGGGCGCTGGCGCTGCTGCCCGACATCGCCGACCTCACCCGGCCGTCGCCGCGGCACCCGTGGGCGTTCGTCGACTCCCCCGAGATCGATCTGCCGGCGGCCCGCGCGGCCGCGGCCGAGGTCGACGCGGCGGTCCGCGAGGTGTCCGGGTTCCCCGAGCTCGGCGGCGTGCTCCGCCACGTCCGGACGCCGGAGGACCTCGACGCGCTGGTGCACCTGCTCTCGGGCCCCCCGGTGGGCCTCGACGTGCTCGACGAGACGTTCAGCGGCCGCTGGACCACGGCGACCGGCGCGGTGCTCGGCGAGGTCGCCGCCTTCACCGCGTTCCGGCACCCCGGCCTCGACGTCGCGACCCCCGAGGTGCTCGCACTGCCCCTGGCCGAGATCTACGTCCGCGCGCAGACGGCCGCGGCCTCCGGGTGGTGGGGCCGCCGGAAGCGGCTGGTCGCGGTGCGCGACGAGATCGCCGCCGCCCTGCGACCGGGGGCGAAGGTGCGGCCCAGGGACGTCCCTCTGCTGGTGGAGAACCTGTGGCGGGTGCAGACGGCGGTGCAGGCGATCGCCGGCCGGGTCGGCTCCGTGCCGGGGCTGACCGCGCCGCCGAGCTGGAACCCCTTCACCGACCCCGGGCTGCTCGAGCGCCAGGTGGAGTGGCTGCGCCGCGCCGGCATCGCCGTCGACGGGTCCTCGCCCTTCCACGTCGCGCTGCGCAAGCTGATCGTCGCCGGCATGCCCGCCGCACCGGAGCCCGCCGAAGCCGTCGCTCGGCTGCGCGACGCCCTCACGTCGCTGCTGGCCGTCTGCCGCAGCTCGTCGGACCAGCTCGCCGCCTGGGCCGGTGAGGACGGCCTGGTGCTCCGCTGGTCGATGACCCGCCCGGAGCGCGGCCTGCTGACCCCGTCCGGGTCCGGCGCGGAGCGCTCGGTGCTCGTGTCCCTGCGCCGCTGGGTCTCCTTCCTCGACACCCTGGAGCCGCTGCGCTACGCCGGGCTCTTCGACGCCCGGACGATGCTGATCACCGGCGCCGTCGCGGCCGACGACGCGGTGCGCGCGCTGGACCGCGGCCTGGCGACCGCGTCGGTGGCCGAGCGGCTGGTCGCCACCGGGCTGGACGCCTTCGACGCCGAGGCCCACGAGGCGGCGATCGCCCGGTTCACCGAGGCCTCGCGGGCCGTCCGCCAGCACCTGACGGCCGCGCTGCCGGCGTCGGTGCTGGCCGCGAGGCCCTTCGACGCCGCGATGGGCACCGGCCAGGTCGGCGCGCTGCAGCGGGAGCTGGCCAAGCAGCGGCGCGGCCTGGGCGTGCGGCAACTGCTGGCCCGGTACGGGGAGCTGATCACCGCCGTCATGCCGTGCGTGCTGGTGTCGCCGGACTCGGTGGCCCGGTTCTTCCCGGCGCGGGCCGACCAGTTCGACCTGGTCGTCTTCGACGAGGCCTCGCAGATCCGGGTGGCCGACGCCATCGGGGCCCTGGGCCGGGCCCGGGCCGCCGTGGTGGTCGGTGACTCCAAGCAGATGCCGCCGACGTCGTTCCTCGAGCCGACGACCACGGCGAGCGACGACTCGGTGGAGCTGGTGGAGACCGCGGTCGAGGACGAGGAGTCGATCCTCGGCGAGTGCGTGCAGGCGCGGGTGCCGCGGCACTGGCTGTCGTGGCACTACCGCAGCCAGGACGAGTCGCTCATCGCCTTCTCCAACGCCCAGTACTACGACAGCCGGCTCTCCTCCTTCCCGGCGCCCACGCACGGGCGCGCCTCGGCCGAGCCCGACGGGCGCGGGGTCTCGCTGGTGCGGGTGCCCGGGACGTTCCACCGCTCGGGTGCCGGCCGGCTGCTGCGCACCAACCCGGTCGAGGCGAAGGCGATCGTCGCCGAGATCCGCCGCCGCTTCGACGCCGTTCCGCAGTGGGAGGGCATCGACGCCGTCCCCTCGATCGGCGTGGTCACCTTCAACGCCCAGCAGCGCTCCTACATCGAGGCGCTGCTGCGCGACGCCGACGACGACCGGCTCTCCGCCGCGCTCGACCGCACCGACGGCGAGGGCCTGTTCGTCAAGAACCTGGAGAACGTGCAGGGCGACGAGCGCGACGTCGTCTTCTTCTCCACCGGCTTCTCCCCCACCGCCGACGGCACGCTGCCGCTGAACTTCGGCCCGCTGAACCGGCAGGGCGGCGAGCGCCGGCTCAACGTGGCGATCACCCGGGCCCGGCGCCAGGTCGTCGTCTTCACCTCCTTCGACCCGGCGCAGCTGCGGGCCGAGGAGACCTCCTCGGTGGGCATCAAGCACCTGCGGGCCTACCTCGACATGGCCGAGCAGGGCACCGACGTGCTGCCGCGCTCACCGCGCTCGGCGGCGGTGGTCGACCGGCACCGCGAGCAGATCGCGGCCGCGCTGCGCGAGCGCGGGCTGGTCGTGCGCACCGACGTCGGCCTCTCGGAGTTCCGGATCGACCTGTCGATCAGTCGAGCCGCCGACCCGGAGACCCCGCTGATGGCGGTGCTGCTGGACGGGCCGGCGTGGGCGCGCCGCGGCACGGTCGGCGACCGGGACGGGCTGCCGCCGGAGGTGCTGGGCGACATGCTGCGCTGGCCGGTCGTCGAGCGGGTGTGGCTGCCGGCGTGGCTGGCCGATCCGGCCTCCGTCGTCGACCGGCTGGTCGCCGCTGTGGACGCCGCCCCCGCGGTCACCCGGCCGACGCCCGACCCGGTGCCGTTGCCCACCGCCGCCGTCGAGTCGTTCAAGGGCGTGGCCGCGCTGCGCTCCTCGGTGACCTCGATGGCGGTGCCGACAGCGACCGCCCGCCCGGCGCCCAAGGCGGCCGCGAAGAAGCCCGCCGGACCGACCGCCCTGGAGGGCGAGACACCGTTCGTGCCGTGGATCCCCAAGACCGCCGGCGAGAAGTCGGTGCTCGACGAGCTGCCGGCCTCGAAGGCCGCGCGCGCGGTGCGCCGGGTGATGGTCGCCGGCATCAAGGCCGAGGGGCCGGTCCACGTGGACCGGCTGGCCAAGCTCACCGTGGGCGCGTTCGGGCTCAACCGGGCCACGGAGGCGCGCAAGCAGATGCTGCTGTCCCTGCTGCCGCCGTCGGCCGTCGACGGGGAGCACCTGTGGCCCGAGGGGATCGACCGGGCCACCTGGACCGGGTTCCGCCGGCAGGTGTCGAGCACCGACCGGCCGCTCGAGCACGTGGCACCGGAGGAGGTTGCGAACGCGATGGCGGCGCTGTGCCGGGCGGCCGCGGGGATGCAGCGCGAGGAGCTGCTGACCGCGACCGCCACGGTCTTCGGCTACAAGCGGCGCGCCGCCTCGGTGACGCCGGTGCTGGAGAAGGCGCTGGCCTGCGCACTGGACTCCGGCCGCCTCATCGAGCAGCCGACCGGCCTGCTGACCGCCTGACCCGGACGGGGGATGCAGCACGGAACCGCTTCGGTCGATTCCTTGAGAGCACAACGATTTCAAGGAGGAACGTCTTGCGCATCGCCTGCCGGGCCACGGTGCCCGCCACCGAGAACCAGGTCATGACCGCCGTCCAGGAGGTCCTCGACCGGCGCGGGTCGATGGCGCACGCCCCGGTCACCATCGCGGTGTCCGACGCCGTTGCGCTCGGCATCGCCGGCTTCTTCACCAGCCACACCGACTCCGGGCAGGTGCTGGACCGCTTCTTCCGGGGTGGCGACGTCGACAGCACCGCGCTGCTCGAGGCCATCCAGTTCGAGCAGGGGTATGCCTCGGCCGAGCAGCACTCCGCGCTGCACTGCCTCGCGGGCTGGGTGCACGCCCGGGTGCACGCCCGCAGCGCCGCCTGAACCCGCGGCCGGCCCCTCGCCGTCGGCTCAGCCGACTGTGACCGACCCGGTCCGGACCGGCACCAGCTCCACCCAGGTCGTGCCGGGGGCGAGGAACACCGGGTTGCCGTCCGGCCCGGTCAGCGCGACCGGATCCGCCGGGCCGCCCTTGGCCCAGGTGGCGGCGAGCGTCTTGCCGCCCGTGGCGACGAGCGCCTCTCCCCCGCCGACCATCACCGTCTCCGGCACCGGGTTGCCGGCCGGGTCGGTGAACGCGGTGTCGACGACCTCGACCCGCAGGACCACGACGTTGGTCGCGCGCAGCGGCGTGCCGTCGGCCTCGACCGCGGGGACGCCGGCCTCCGCGCGCACCCAGCGACCGTCGGGCGGGCTCCACGTCCAGCGCGGCCGGCTGATGCCGGAGAGCTTCAGGTCCACGACGCCGGTGGGCACACCCGCCAGCACCGCGCCCGCCTCCTCCGGGGTCCGGGCCAGGAGGAACTGGCCGCCGGGCGGCTTCCCGTGGGCCTGGTCGGCCTGCGCCAGGAACGCGTGCGGATCGGCGTAGGTGTTGTGCGGGGCGGACCGGCCGGGCAGCCGGTGGAAGCCGCCGGCGCCGGCGTCCTGGCTGACCACCTGCAGCCCCGAGGCCGCAACGGCGTCGACGAACGGCCGCTGCCCGCCGGAGAAGGCGAAGAGCCCGCCCAGCGGGGCGGCGATGGCGGCGTCCATGGGCCGCACCGAGCGCACCGGGCCGATCTCGGCCGGCACGGTGGAGTGGTAGACGGCGACGTAACGGGGGATGCCGCCCTCGACGACCTGCTCCCACACCATGTCGGCGGCGTTGAGCCCCGTCTGCGGGCGGGCGTCGACCGAGTTCTCGATCTTCACCGCCAGCGCGGGCCGGTAGACGTCGGTGCCCTGGCTGTCCAGGCCGGTGAGCGGCCACAGCACCGGCGGAGGCGGCGGGGTGGTCGACGCGGGCGCCGCGGCCGGGGTGCCCGGCTCGGTACCGCAGGCGGCGAGCGCCGCGACGAGGAGCATCGCCGTCCCGAGACGGCGGGCGGGGGCAGCGAGCCGAGGAGCCCACCGAGTGGAAAGGGTCACGCTCGCACTCCTCCGACGTGGGCAGGTCCGGCTCCCGCACGGGGCCGACCGCCGACGCTAGGGCGACACCCGGCCGGAACCGGCCCGCCGCTCCGCCGCCCGCACCCTTCGTACTGCACCCGTTACACGGCTCCCGGCGGCGGCGGCGAACCACCCGCAGCCGAGCAGGGTGAGCGTTCCGGCGACGACCGTGGGCGCCCACGCCGGCTCCTGGCGCACGACGTCCCCCGTGCCCGGCTCGGTCCAGGTGCAGACCACGCCGATCGGCCAGGCGGACGCGGTCCCCGCCACCCGCCAGGACTCGTGGGGCGGGGAGTACGGCGCGCCGCGCGACGTGCACACCTCGTGGCGCCCGTCGCCCACGGCCGGTGCCCAGGCGACCGCGAGCGTGCCCACGGCGACGGCGAGGCCGAGCAACACCAGCACGAAGCCCGGCGCGCTGCCGGGCCGCGCCGGGCGGCCCGTCGTCCCGTTCCGCACGCGAGCAGGGTGCCTCAGCACGCGCCGCCCCCGCGGCACGGACACACGCGATGGCTCAGGTGCGGGCGATCCCGAGCAACGTCACGTCGTCGGTCCGCGGTGGGTCGAGCGCGGCGAGCACCGCGTCGAGCAGGGCCTGCGGTTCCACCGGCCCTCCCGCGACGGTTGCGCGCAGCTGCTCCAGCCCGGCGGTCAGCCCTCCCGCCCCACGCTCGACGAGCCCGTCGCTGACCAGCAGCAGGCGGTCGTCGCCCTGGAGGATCAGCCGTGCCTCTCGGTAGCCGGCGACGTCCAGCAGCCCCAGTGCCGGACCCCGGCCCTCGTGCAGGTAATCGGCGTCGCCGCCGCTCGCGTGCAGCACGGGCAGGTGCCCGGCGTTGGCGATGGCCACCGCGCCGGTGGCCGGGTCCAGCTCGACGACGACGGCGGTCGCGAGCTCACCGGGCAGCAGCGCGGCGATGAGCTGGTTCAGCCCGTCGAGGGCGGCGGCGGGGCCGGCGGCGCGCAGCAGGTGGGCGCGCAGCGCGTGCCGGAGCTGGGCGGTGATCGCCGCGGCGGCGAGCCCGTGCCCGGCGACGTCGCCCAGCACGATCGACACCCGGCCACCGGGCAGCGGCACCAGGTCGTACCAGTCACCGCCGACGACGTCGAACTCGCTGGGCAGGTAACGGGCGGCCAGCTCCACGCCGGGCACCGTCGGCAGCTGCTCCAGCAGCAGCGTGCGCTGCAGGGCGGCGGACAGCCGGTTGTCCTCCGTCGCACGGTTCACGGCGGTCTCGGTGAGCAGGCCGGCCAAGGCGCGCGCGGCGGCGACCTCGTGCGCGCGCCACGGCTGCGCCGTCTCGCGCACCGTCTCGCTCCAGGCGTCGAACGAGCGGCGCGGGCTCAGCCGCGGCCCGGCGTCGGTCTGCGCCGTCTTCGGGGTGTGCGGGTTGCCGCCCCAGGTCACCTCGCGCAGCGTCTCCGGCCGGAACCAGGCGACGAAGTCCCCACGGCCGCCGGCCACCTCGGCCACCTCGGCCACCAGGACGCCGCTGGCGGTGCCGGCGAGATCGGCCGCCTCGGGAGCGACCCGGCTGACGGTGTCGGTGGCGGGTACCCCGGCGTCGAGCAGCGCCCGCACGAGCGGGACCACCCGATCCGCCGGCGGGGTGGTGCCGAGCAGGTGGAGCTCACCACCGATCCGCACGGCCGCGCCGCCGGCGGGGATCAGGTCCAGCGCGGTGACGTCGCCCTCGGTGAGGGCCTTGCCCGGCCTGCGCGGGGCACGGCCGATGGCGGCAGCGAGCTCGGCCTGCCGCTGGGCGACGTCGACGACGCCGCTCTGCTCACCGGCGACCACAGTCGTGGGCAGCAACAGCGAGGCGGTGCGCCCGAGGAACTCGGCAGCGATCCGGTCGGTGTAGGAGGGGCGGCGCGGGCCGGCGTAGTGGTGGCAGGCGATGAGGCCCCAGAGCCTGCCGCGGTCGATCAGCGAGATCGACATGGAGGCGACCACACCCATGTTGGCCAGGTACTCCAGGTGCACCGGCGAGACGCTGCGCAGCATCGCTCCGGAGAGGTCCAGCGGGCGTCCCTCGACCGTCCCGGGCTCCAGCGGGACCGGCTGGTAGGTGGCGTCGGGGATCAGCCGCATCCAGTTGGCGGCGTAGAGCGCCCGGGCCTGGGCCGGGATGTCGCTGGCGGGGTACCAGAGGCCCAGGAAGGGATCGAGGTCCGCGCGGCGGTCCTCGGCGATCACCTCGCCGTTCCACGCGGAGTCGAAGCGGTAGACCATCACCCGGTCGAAGCCGGTGAGCGCGCGCAGGTCGCGGGCCAGCACGTCGGACAGCTCGTCGAGGGTGCCTGCGGCCGACAGACGCTGCAGCACGCTCGGCAGCCGGCGGTGCCAGGCGCTCCCGGCCTCCTCGGCGCCGCGGACCGGTTCCCACTCGGTGACCAGCAGCCCGTCGGCGCGGTGCGCGACGAGGTCGACGTCGGTGCCGGCCACCCGCACCCGCAGGGGGTTCAGCTCGGCGAGGTCGCCCGCCAGACCCGCGCGCAACCGAGCGGCGTCGGCCGGCTGGAGCAGCTCGTCGAGCGAACTGCCGGCGACCGGGCGGCCGAAGAGGTGCGCGGCGTTGGCGGAGGCGACGACGACCCCGAGGCCGGGCTCGGCCACCGCGAGGAGCACACCGTGCGGCTGCACCGCGCCCGGGACGGCGATCGGCTCCTCGGCGCAGCGGGCGAGCGCGTCGTCGTCGACGGTGGTGGGGCCTGCTGGGGAGCTCGTCACCGAGGGGACGTTACGTGGCGACGGGGTCGGGCAGGTCGCCGACGGAATCCACGATCGGCACCACCGCCTCGAGCTTCAGCAGCTCGATCGGCAGCCGCACGGGGCGGTTGCTCCGGGGGGCGAGGACGTGCAGCTCGGCGCCGACGGCAGCGGCCCGGCGAGCGACGGAGATGAGGGTGCGGGCGCCGGAGGAGTCGAGGAAGACCGTCGGCGTCAGGTCGACCACGACCGCCTCGGGCGCGGTGGCCAGCAGTGCCTCGGCGGCCTCGGCCAGCTGCGGGGCCGTGGCGATG
Organism: Blastococcus sp. SYSU DS0753; assembly: GCF_054051175.1. Lineage (NCBI taxonomy): Bacteria > Bacillati > Actinomycetota > Actinomycetes > Geodermatophilales > Geodermatophilaceae > Blastococcus > Blastococcus sp. SYSU DS0753. Next base: position 28,590 of record NZ_JBJHAT010000002.1, read on the forward strand.
TCCAGCTCACCCCGTACGGTGAGGCCCGGTCGCCCGGCGACCGTCGTGCGCTCCACGTCGAACAGCACTGTTCACCTCCCGCACCACATCGCCCCGGGGTCCGAGGGTAGGCCACCGGGGAAGGGGAGGGCGACCGTGAACATCGACTTCAGCGTGCGGTTGCCCACCGACGCGCACAGCGTGCCGCTGGCGCGCGGGCTGCTGCGGCAGGCGCTCGAGCACTCGGCGGTGCCGCAGACTGCCATGGACGAGATCCTGCTGGCGCTCACCGAGGCCTGCGCGAACGTCGTCGACCACGCCGCCGAGCACGGGGCCTACGAGGTCGCCGTCTCGATCGACGAGGCGGTGTGCCGGATCAGCGTGCTCGACGGCGGCGCCGGCTTCGACGCCGACGCCACCGAGGACGCACCCACCTCGCCCCTGGACGACCGGGGGCGCGGGCTGGTGCTGATGCGCGCGCTCGTCGACCGGTTGCGCTTCGTGCAGGAGGACGGCCGGCACCGGGTGACCTTCGAGAAGCGGCTGGGCACCCAGTCGCACCTTCGGCTGCTCGACCCGCTGTGACCGGTCCGCGGCTCAGCCCCGCACCGGGATCGGGTGCGGCGCCACCAGTTCGCCCAGCGCCTGCCCCCACCGCCGGGCCCGGTCCTCCTCGCCGTCCAGCAGCGGGCCGACGACGTCCGCGACGAGGAAGTGCTCGGCCGGTGCAGCCAGGGTCGCGCCCAGCCGGCGGAGCAGCTTCTCCTCGGTCCGGGCCGCGTGGTCGAGCGCGGTGACCAGCACCGGGCGGTCCATCCGGGTGTCGAAGGCGGCGGCCTGGATGCCGCGCGGCAACCACACCGTGTCCAGCCACTCGTGCAGCCCGAAGGGGACGTCGGGGACGTCCGCTCCGTGCTCCCGGACAGCGCTCTCCCGGGTGACCGGCCGGGGCATGCCGAAGGCGTGCGTGGGACCGCCGACCACGAGCAGCCGCACGTCGGCCAGCACCTGGATGGGGGCCTCGCGCGCGCAGGCGACGTCGACCGACAACCGGCCGCACAGCCCGTGGGCGACCGCCATCGCCACCCGTTTCGCGTCCCCGGACACCGATTCGTAGACGACCAGGGCTCCGGGCATCGACCTCACCGCCTCGCGCGCCGCTTCCGGGGGCGCCGACCGTAGGCCCGCGCGGCCACCCGTGGGGCAGATCACCCACCAAACCGTGACCTCCCCGTCCGGGCACGGGGCGTGTCGTCGACGATGGGCGGTGTGAGCAGCACTCCTGGCGACGACGCGGTGCCCGACTCCTTCGCCACCGCGGTCCGGGAGGCGGGCCGCCGGCTGGCCGGGGTGGCCGAGCGGACGCCGTTGCAGCGCAACGCCCGGCTCTCCGGGCTCACCGGCGCCGACGTGTGGCTCAAGCGCGAGGACCTGCAGGTGGGCCGCTCGTACAAGATCCGCGGCGCCTACAACACCATCTCCGGGCTGGACGACACCGCCCGGGCGGCCGGTGTGGTCTGCGCGAGCGCCGGCAACCACGGGCAGGGGGTGGCCTACGCCTGCCGCGCCCTGCAGGTGCCCGGCCGGGTCTACGTGCCCGGGACGACGCCGCGGCAGAAGCGGGAGCGGATCGCCGCGCTCGGCGGCGACATGGTCACGCTCGTCGTCGCCGGCGACTCCTACGACGAGGCCGCCGCCGCGGCCGCGGTGGACGCGGCCACCACCGGGGCGGCCCTGGTGCCGGCGTTCGACGCGCTGAGCACCGTGACCGGGCAGGCGACGGTGGCGGTGGAGCTCCTCGAGCAGCTGGGCGCCGCGCCCGACGTCGTCGTCCTGCCGGTGGGCGGCGGCGGGCTGCTGGCCGGGTGCGGCACCTGGCTGCGCCACCACTCCCCCACCACCCGGCTGGTCGGGGTGGAGCCCGCGGGGGCGGCCGGCATGGCGGCGGCGCTGGCCGCCGGGGAGCCGGTGGAGCTGCCGGAGATGGACACGTTCGTCGACGGCGCGGCGGTGCGGCGGGTGGGCACGGTGACCTATCCGCTGGTGCGCGACTCCGGCGCCGAGCTGCTCGCCGTACCCGAGGGCCAGATCTGCACCGAGATGCTCGACCTGTACCAGGCCGACGGCATCATCGCCGAGCCCGCGGGCGCGCTGTCGCCGGCGGCGGTGAGCGGTGGCCTGGTGGCCGTGGAGCCTGGGCAGACCGTCGTCTGCCTGCTGTCGGGGGGCAACAACGACGTCAGCCGGTACTCCGAGGTGGTCGAGCGGTCGCTGGTGCACCGCGGCCTCAAGCACTACTTCCTGGTCGAGTTCCCGCAGGAGCCGGGTGCGCTGCGCCGGTTCCTGGACGAGGTGCTCGGCCCGGACGACGACATCGTGCTGTTCGAGTACGTGAAGCGGGACAACCGGGAGACCGGCGCGGCGCTGACCGGGATCGAGCTGGGGAGCGCGGACGGGCTGCCGGCGCTGCTGGCCCGCATCGAGGCGAGCCCGCTGCGCATCCAGCTGGTGGCGCCGGGCACGACGGCGTACCGCTTCCTCGTGTAGCTCGTAGGGCCTTGCCCAGCCCCGTAGCGAGTGTGCAGGTGGTGCCGCTCCCGCCGGCGCGTCGTCCCGTGTCGACGACCGCAACTGCGCTCTCGGTGGGTCACGCGGTCATGAAGCCGCTCTCGTAGGCGGCGATGACGGCCTGTGTGCGGTCCCGGGCGCCCAGCTTGAGCAGCACGCTGCTGACGTGGGTCTTCACCGTCTCTCGGCTGAGGAACAGCTCGGTGGCGATCTCGGCGTTGGACAGCCCACCGGCGACCAGCCGCAGCACGTCGGCCTCGCGGCCGGTGAGCTCCGGCAGCGCGGCGGCGCCGCGGGCGCGCGACGGCGCGTGCGAGGCGATCAGCCGCCGGGTCAGGTCGGGCAGCACCAGGGAGGTGCCGCGGGCGACCACCCGGATCGCGTCGACCAGCTCGTCGGGGTCGGCCCGCTTGAGCGCGAAGCCGCTGGCGCCGGCCTGGAGGGAGCGGAACAGGTAGTCGTCGTCCTCGAAGGTGGTCAGCACCAGCACGCGCGGCCGCTGCGGATCGCGGGCGACCAGCTCGGCGGTGGCGGCGATGCCGTCCATGTCGGGCATGCGCACGTCCATGAGGACGACATCGGGGTCGGTGCGCGCGGCCACGTCGAGGGCCTCCCGGCCGGTGCCGGCGTCGCCGACCACGGTCAGGTCGGGCTCGCTCTCCAGGATCACCCGCAACCCCGACCGGACGAGCACGTCGTCGTCGACGAGGACCAGCCGCAGCGTCACGCCGCGCCCGCCAGCGGGAGGGAGACGCACAGCTCGAAGCCGCCGGACGGCGTGGGCTCTGCGCTGAGCGTGCCGCCGGCCGCGGCGGTGCGCTCCCGCAGCCCGGCCAGCCCGCGCCCGCCGCCGGGGCCGGGCCGGCTGTCCAGCTGCGAGGCCCGCTCGTTGCAGACGCGCACGACCAGCGCGTCGCCGTCGCGGACGACCTGGGCGACGGTCAGCGGGGTGCCCACGTGCCGGAGCACGTTCGTCGTCCCCTCCTGCACGACCCGGTAGGCGAGCTCCTGCACGCCGGGCGGCACGTCGTCGACCTGGCCGTCGACCACGAGGGCGACCGGCAGGCCGCCGTCGCGCAGGCCGGCGAGCAGGCCGTCGAGGTCGGCGAGGGTGGGTGCGGCGAAGGGGGCGGGGTCACGGCCCCCGTCCTCGGCCCGCAGGACGGTGAGCACCCGGTCGAGCTCGGCCAGTGCGCTGCGGGTGTTGGTCTCGATGTGCTCGAGCGCCTGCCGGGCGAACTCCGGCTGGGGCGGGCGGTCGTCGGCGGGGGTGAGCGTGCGCCGCGCGGCGGTGGCCTGCAGCAGGCTCGCGGTCAGCGCGTGGCCGATGGTGTCGTGCAGGTCGCGGGCCAGCTTGTTGCGGTCGGCGAGCCGGCGGCTGCTCTGCTGCAGCGCCGCGATCTGCTGCTCGGCCCCGGCGCCGAGCAGCCGGGGGGCGACCGAGGCGGACAGCCGCACCACCAGGTCGAGCAGCACGAGGGTCACCACGGCGACGACGGCCATCAGCGCGAGCAGCGGCAGGGCGGTCACCACGTTCCAGCGGGCCTCGAACCAGAGGCCGGTGAGCGCCACGATGCCGAAGAAGAGGGTGGCGAGCGTGGCCACGCCCAGCAGCACCCGGACGCCCAGCCAGCCGACCGCCCGCCAGGTGCCGGCCGACACCACCAGCCGCCGCACCTTGGCCACGACGCCGGGGAGGTGCCGCACGCGCTCCCCCTCGGGGATGTCGACGGCCAGGAGGGTGCGGGTCAGCCGGCGCTCGAGCCCGGCGAACCCGCGGGCGGCCGCCAGCACGGCGAGGATGAGGAGGACCCCGACGCCGTAGATCACCGCCACGACCGAGCCCACCAGCGCGAAGTAGAAGGCCGCGCAGAGGAGGCCGATGGGCAGGGTCGCGAGCGCGTACAGGACGCGGCCGGGCCAGCCGGGGCTCGCCGCGGTGGCGACGACCGACCGCAGCCCGGTGGCGATCTCGGCCGCGGACCGCGGGAACGTCGACGGGGGCACGGTTCGATCCTGGCCGACCGGAGCGCCGGGCGATTCCCCCGCCGGTGTGCCCCGGTCCTCCCCCACGCGGGGGACCCGGGTCGGCGCTGTGGGGTGATCCGCCCGGCCGCCCGCTGCCGGAACGCTTCCAGCCATGACCGATCCCCTCATCCCTGCGAGCTCCGCATGATCCAGGTCCGCGAGCTGACCAAGCAGTACGGCGCCGTCCGCGCCGTCGACCACCTGACCTTCGACGTCCGGCCCGGCAAGGTGACCGGCTTCCTCGGTCCGAACGGCGCGGGCAAGTCCACCACGATGCGCATGGTGCTCGGGCTCGACCGGCCCACCTCCGGCCAGGCGCTGGTGGCCGGCCGGCCGTTCCCCCGCCTCGGCGAGCCGCTGCGGGCCGCCGGTGCGCTGCTCGACGCGCAGGCGATGCACCCGGGGCGCAGCGGCCGCGACCACCTGCGGGTCGCCGCCCGCACGCACGGCATCCCGGTGCGGCGGGTCGACGAGGTCATCGACCAGGTCGGGCTGGGATCCGCCGCCCGGCGACGGGTGAAGGGCTACTCGCTGGGCATGCGGCAGCGGCTGGGCATCGCCAGCGCGCTGCTCGGCGACCCCGCCGTCCTGCTGTTCGACGAGCCGATGAACGGCCTCGACCTCGACGGCGTCCGGTGGATCCGCCGGCTGGTGCGCGACCTGGCCGACGAGGGCCGCACGGTGCTGCTGTCCAGCCACCTGATGAGCGAGATGGAGCAGACCGCCGACCACCTGGTCATCATCGGCCGCGGGCGGCTCATCGCCGACGCCCCGATCACCGAGGTGATGCGCGGCCAGCACGCCGGCCGGAAGGTCGTGGTGCGGACGCCGTCGGCCGACGACCTGGCCGGCGCCCTCCTGCGCCGGGGGCTGCGGGTGCACCCCACCGGCGACGGCGACCTGCTGGTCGAGGGCGCCTCCGCCGAGACCGTGGGCGACGTGGCGCTCGAGACCGGCGTGGCCGTGCACCGGCTGGCCGAGCAGCAGCACTCCCTCGAGGAGATCTACCTCGACCTCACCGGGGACAGCGTCCAGTACCGGGTGGCGGCGGCCCCCGAGCCGGCCGGGCAGGTGCGGGCATGACCGCCGCGACCCTGCGGGCGGCGCAGCCCGGCAGTGCGACGGTGCTCGCGCGGGCGGCGGGCGCCGAGTGGCTGCGGCTGCGCACGGTGCGCGCGACGTGGTGGTGCCTGCTGGCGGCTGCGGTGGCGACCGTCGGCATCGGGACCATGGCCGCCGTCGACGAGGCGGAGATGTCGAACGCCTCGGGGACGACGGTGGCGGCGACGGTCGCCGGCGAGTTCGGCACGCTGGTCGGGCAGTTCGCGCTGCTGGTGCTGGTGCTGCTCGCGGTCACCTCCGAGTACGGCAGCGGGGCGATCGCGCCGACGCTGCAGTGGACGCCGCGCCGGGGTGTGCTGCTCGCCGCTCGGGTCACCGTGCCGGTGGCCGTGGTGACCGTGGCGGGGGTGCTGCTCGCCCTCATCGCCGACCTCCTCGCGAAGCTGGTCGCGCCCGACCTCGTGCTGTCCTCCGGTGGCCTGACCGACAGCCTGGGGCGGGTCGCGGCGGTGCTCGTGGCCGGCGGCGTGCTCACCGCCGGCGTCGGCTTCCTGCTGCGGTCGACGGCGGGTGCGCTGGCGACCGTGTTCCTGCTGCAGCTGGTGCTGCCGCTGCTGCTCCCGGCCTTCGGGGCGTGGGCGGCCGAGGTCGGCGAGTGGCTCCCGGGGTCGGGCGCCGTCTGGACCCTGCTCGGGGAGCCGGACCTGACGGCCGGCCACGCGGCGGCGCTGCTGGGCGGGTGGGCGGTGGCGGCCCTGGCGGCCGGTGGCTGGTCGCTGCTGCGGCGGGACGCCGGGTGACGGGCGTGGGCGTCGGAGTCGGGGTCGGGACCGGGGCCGGCGTGGATCGCGCCGGCCCCGGCCGGTTCGGCCCGCGTCAGCGGACGGCGTGGCGACGTCGGCTGGCGGCCTCGCGGCCGCTCGAGCAGGCGTACCGGGCGGGCGTCGGGTTCGTCGGGACCGTGATCGTCCTGGTCGGCCTGGTGACCGTCCCGCTGCCGGGCCCGGGCTGGCTGACCGTGCTGGCCGGGCTGGCCGTGCTCGCGTCGGAGTTCACCTGGGCCGAGCGGCTGCTGGCGGTCACCCGTCGGCACGTCATCCGGTGGACCGGGTGGGTGGCCGCCCAGCGGCCGGCGGCCCGCCTGCTCCTCGCGGCGGCGACGACCCTGCTGGTCCTCGGCACGCTCCTGCTGACCATGGCGGTCGTCGGGGTGCCCGGATGGCTGCCCGGATGGCTTCCCGGAGGGCGGTGAGCGCGCGTCGCTCCACCGGGTGGGCGGTGCCCGCGGCGCGCGGCTCAGGGCTCCCGCAGCGATGCGTCCAGCACGTGCAGCAGCTGCCCCACCCGATCGGTGCCTGCGGGTGGGCGCGGATAGCGCCGGACCACGTCCGCGAGGTCCGGGGTCGCGCGCAGCCGGGCCCGCCCGAGGTGCCGGTCCCCGACGCCGGGCTCCCCGCCGGCCGCGAGCTCGGCTGCGCGGGCAGCATGCGCGGCAGCGCGCAGGATGTGCCCGACCTGGGACGCCCGGGCGGCGCTCGACGCCCAGCCGAGCACGGCGCCGGGCGGGTGGAGGTAGGCGGCCGCGGCGGCGTCACCGGCGGCGTGCGCCGCGTGCTTCGCAGGCCCGGTCGCGGCAGCCTTCGCGGCGCGGTGCGCGTCCAGCGAGGTGACCCGTTGCAGCGTCGACCGGCCCGCGCCCCGGACGAAGGCCCACGCCGCGTCGACCGCCGCGCGCGGCCGGTGGTCGTCGGGGTGCGCCCGCTCGAACAGCGGGAGCGCCTCCTCGGCGCACTCGACGGCGTACCGGGCGACCAGCCGCAGCTCGGCCGTCGTCAGCCCGGGATCACCCGGTCCGGTCTGCGGCACGGGGCCATTGTGCCGACTACGCGGGCTCGATCACCCGGATCGGCCGGCCGGCCATCCAGGCTGCGACGTCCTCGACGGCCTCCCCGTAGAAGACCTCGTAGGTGCCCCGGGTGACGTAGCCCAGGTGCGGGGTCAGCACCGCGCGGCGCAGCTCGCGCAGCGGGTGCTCCCGTGGCAGCGGTTCGGCGTCGTAGACGTCCAGGCCCGCGCCGGCGATCGCGCCGCGGCGGAGCACGTCGACCAGCGCGGCCTCGTCCACGATCGGGCCGCGGCTGGTGTTGACCAGGACGGCGGTGTGCTTCATCAGCGCCAGGTCGTCGGCGCCGATGAGGCCGCGGGTCCGCTTGGAGAGCAGCAGGTGCACCGTGACGACGTCCGCGGTCGCGAAGAGCTCGTCCTTCCCCACCAGCCGGGCGCCGACCTCGGCGGCCCGCTCCTCGGTGAGGTGCTGGCTCCACGCGACGACGTCCATGCCGAAGGCAGCGCCGATGCGGGCCACCTGCGCGCCGATCCGCCCCAGCCCGATGACGCCGAGCCGGGCGCCGTGCAGGTCGGTGCCGATCGTGGTCTGCCAGCCACCGGCGCGCATGGCGGCGTCCTCCTGCGGCACGTGCCGCACGGTGGCGAGGATCAGCGCCCAGGTGAGCTCGGCGGTGGCGGTGCCCGACGCCGCGGTGCCGCAGACGGTGATGCCGAGCTCGGCGGCGGCCGCGACGTCGATCGACTTGTTCCGCATGCCGGTGGTGACGAGCAACCGCAGGTCGGGCAGCCGTTCGAGCACGTCGCGTCCGAAGCGCGTGCGCTCCCGCATGGCGACGACGACGTCGACGCCGCGCAGCCGGGCGACCAGCGCATCCGGGTCGGCGACGGCGTCGGCGAACGTCACCACCTCGGCCGGTTCGGGCAGCCGGGACCAGTCGCAGAACTCGGCTGCGACGGACTGGTAGTCGTCCAGGACGGCGATGCGGTGCACGACCGCAAGGTCTACCGGACGCTCAGCCCTGCGGGCCGGTCGCGTCGGCGATGCCGCCCGGTTTGTCGCCGTCCTGGCCGCTCGGCGTCCGGGTCACGTCCCCGGACATGCCTCCCTCGGCCGCCCGGGGCGACTGCTCCCGTGCGGCGCCGACCTGGCCCTCCTCCGGGGTCTCCCCCGGCAGCCCCGCCTCGTTCGACGGGTCGTTCGCGCCGCCGTAGGGGCGGCCGGTCATCGATCCCTCGGTCATCTCGGCCCTCCTCGTACCCGGCCGGTCGACGCCGCCCCGGTCAGCGCGCGGTCGTGCCGCCGGAGCCGGTGCCCTTGCCCTTGTTCCTGAAGTTCGAGACGGCGTCCTTGATCTTCTGCTGGTTCTGCGGCTTCCTGGCCTCGTCCATGACCTTCTTGGCCATGCCACCCTTGGCGATCTTGCTCATGATTCCCATGCCCCGGTGGATGCCCACTGCGCCGGCACGGGAACCCCCGGAAGGCGATCGGATCACGCGGCCCCGGGCGGGTCGGCCTCCGCGTCGGGCCCGGCGCCCGGGTCGCGGGCGAGCAGGTAGGTGGCCACGCCGAGGATGATCCCGGCGGCGGCGGACAGCGCCACGATCACCGGGGTGCTGATCTCGCCGAGCACGGCGGTGAGCAGGTCGCGGGAGCGGGACGTGGGGTCGGCGAGGACCACCCCGACGAAGACGGCGACCAGCACCCCGGTCCCGGCGGCGGCGACGTGGGCGAGCCGGCCGGTGAACCCCATGCGGTCGCTCACGCTGCGGGCGGCCTTGACGATGCGTCCGGCGCGCAGGATGCGCAGGGCGCCGACCGTGCGCACCAGCCGCAGGATCTGGACCGGGCCGAGCGCGAAGACGACGGCGACGACCACCGCGACGGTGAGGGCGACCAGCCCCACGTGCCCGCGCAGCCAGGCACGCTTGTTCTCGGCGACGACGAGCAGGATCACCGTCTCGGCGACCAGCACCAGCCCGCTGACGGCGTCGATCGCGTGCCCGGCGGTGCCCAGCGTGCCCTCGGCGACGGTGAGGAACATGGCCGGGATCGAGGCCAGCGCGGCCACCAGGACCGGCACGGCGAGCCGCTCCTGCCAGCGCTCCTCGCGGGTCTTCACCGGGGCCCGGGAGGCGGACCCGGGAACGGGAGCGACCCCCGGCCGCGAGGCGGCTGCCTCGGGACCGGGGGTCGCTCCGTGGTTCCGCACGGTGCGGGGGTCAGCGGGTGGCGCCGCGACCCTTGCCGCCGCCGCCGCCACCGCTCTTGTTCTGGAAGTCCGCGATGAACTTCTTGATCTTCGCCTGGTTCTGCGGCTTCTTGGCCTCCTGGAACACCTTCGCCGCCACCCCGGACGCGATGAGCTTCCGCATCATTCCCATGTCTGCCTCCTCGTCGTCGCACCGGCTCGCCGGCCGGCCGGCTGATCAGGACCATCCCTGCCCCGCGGCGGCCCCCGCCAACCACCGGGCGGCAAGTCTCACCCGGTCGGTCACCAGGTGTCGACGTGCGGGCGCACCTTGCCCGGCGGCCGGGGGGTGGCCGCCGCCTCGCGGGTCAGCGTGGCGATCCAGCGGCGGGTGTCGACGGGGTCGATGACGTCGTCGATCTCCCAGTGCGCGGCGACGTTGAGGCCGCGGCCCTTCTCGTAGGCGGCGGCGACGGCGGCGTCGAACGCCGCCGCCCGCTCGGCGTCGTCCTCGATCGCGGCGAGCTCCCGGCGCATGCCGAGGCGCACCGCGCCCTCCAAGCCCATCGGCCCGAACTCGCTGGTCGGCCAGCCGACGGTGAACCGCGGCACCTTGGTGCTGCCCCCGGCCATCGCCTGCGCGCCCAGCCCGTAGGCCTTGCGGACGACGACGCTGCCGACCGGCACCGACAGGGTGGCGCCGGTGACGAACAGCCGGGAGAAGTGGCGCACCGTCGCCGTCTTCTCCGACTCCGGCCCGACCATGAAGCCCGGGGTGTCGCAGAGCGAGAGCACCGGCAGGCCGTGCGCGTCGCAGAGCTGGAGGAAGCGGGCGGCCTTGTCGGCGGCGTCGGCGTCGATGGCCCCGCCGAGATGCGTGGGCACGTTGGCGAGGACGCCGAGCGGCGCACCCTCGACCCGCGCCAGAGCGGTGATCATGCCGGCGCCCCAGCCGTCGCGGAGCTCGAGCACCGACCCCTCGTCGGCCAGCGCCCCCAGCACCGCGCGCATGTCGTAGACCCGCTTGCGGTTCTCGGGCACGAGGTGGCGCAGCAGCCGCTGGTCGGGGGCGGTCCACCCGGCCACCGGCCCCTGGAAGTACGACAGGTACTGCCGGGCCGCGGCGACGGCGGCGGCGTCGTCGGACACCCGGATGTCGACGACCCCGTTGGCGTGCTGGACGTCGATCGGCCCGATCTCCTCCGGTGCGACCACGCCGAGCCCGCCGCCCTCGATCATCGCCGGTCCGCCCATGCCGATGTTCGCGTCCTCGGTGGCGATGACGACGTCGCAGGTGCCGAGCAGCGCGGCGTTGCCGGCGAAGCAGCGGCCGCTGGCGATGCCGACGGTGGGCACCAGCCCCGACAGCCGGCCGAACAGGGCGAAGGCCGCCGTGTCGAGCGCGGAGACGACCGGGTGGTCGACGTCGCCGGGCCGCCCACCGCCACCCTCGGCGAAGAGGACGACCGGCAGCCGCCGCTTCTCCGCCAGCTCGAACAGCCGGTCCTTCTTCAGGTGCCCGCGCATGCCCTGGGTGCCGGCGAGCACCGTGTAGTCGTAGGAGACGACGACCGCCGGGTGGCCGGCGATGTCGGCGAGGCCGCCGACGACGCCGTCGGCGGGCGTCTTCCGCTGCAGCTCCTCGCGGCTGCGGCGGCGCTCCTGCGCGGCGAAGACCAGCGGCCCGTACTCCAGGAAGCTGCCCTCGTCGACGAGGTCGGCCAGGTTCTCCCGCGCCGTGCGCCGGCCCAGCGCGTGCCGCTTGGCGACGACCTCGGGGCGGTGCTCGTCGAGCCCCAGCTCGTGGCGGCGGCGCACCTCGGCGAGGTCGGGGCGGTCGGCGTCGAGGTCGATCGCCGCCGCGTCGGCCGCGGCGTCGCCGTCGGCGTGCTGCACGTCGGCGAGCAGCTGCCCCTGCCGCACGGTGTCGCCGACCCGCACCGCGATCCGGCGCACGGTGCCGCCGGCCGGCAGCGCGACGACGTGCTCCATCTTCATCGCCTCGAGGACGACGACCGCTCCCCCGGGCTCGACCGTGCTGCCCTCGGCCGCCGCGACCGCGACGACGGTGCCGGGGACCGGCGCGCGCAGCCCCTCCCCCGCCTCGGGCGCGGGCGCGGGCGCGGCGCTGCCGGCCAGCTCGGCGAGGTGGTCGTCGACGAAGGTGGTGGTGGCGCGTGCGGCGTCCGGGTGCGCGAGCAGGGCGCGGAGGAATTCGGTGTTGGTCGGGACGCCGGCGACCTGCACCTCGCCGAGCGCCCGGTGCAGGTGGCGCAGCGCGTCGGCGAGCGCGCCCTGCCGCTCGTGCACCACCACCTTGGCCAGCAGCGGGTCGTAGCGCGGGCTCTGCTCGGCGCCGGGGCGGGCGGCGGTGTCCACCCGCACGCCCGGGCCGCCGGGGAGCGCGAGGGCGGTGATGGTGCCGGCGGAAGGGACGACGGCGCCGTCGGCGGTGAGGGTCTCGGCGAGGACGCGGGCCTGGACGGCGGTGCCGACCGGACGGGGCGCACCGTCGGCCAGCCCCAGGTCGGCGAGAGTCGCGCCGGCGGCAACCCGCAGCTGCATGCGCACCAGGTCCAGGCCCAGCGTCTCCTCGGTGACCGTGTGCTCCACCTGCAGCCGCGGATTGCACTCCAGGAAGGCGAACCGCTCGGGCGCCCCGGCGGGCACGAGGAACTCGACGGTGGCCAGCCCGCGCAGCCCGACGTGCCGGGCGAGCGCCGCCGCCGCGTCGTGCAGCCGGCCGCGGACGGCATCCGGCAGGTCCGGTGCGGGGGCGATCTCGACGACCTTCTGCCGATTGCGCTGCAGCGAGCAGTCGCGGTCACCGAGGACGACCACGTCCGCGCCGGCGTCACCGAGCAGCTGCACCTCGACGTGCCGGGCGTCCTCGACCAGCTCCTCGGCCAGCAGCGCCTCGGTGCCGAACGCGACGCGGGCCTCGCCGGCCAGCGCGGCGACCGCGGCCGCGACGTCGTCGCCCCGGCGCAGGACGCGGGTGGCCCGCCCGCCCCCGCCGAACCGCGCCTTGAGCATCACCGCGCCGGTCGCGTCGAGCAGGTCGGCGACCTCCTGCGAGGTGGCGGCGTCGCCGGTGCCGTGCGGAACCGGCACGCCGGCGGCCTCGGCGGCCGCGCGGGCGAGCACCTTGTCACCGAGCGTCTCCAGGACGGAGGCGCCGGGGCCCACCACCGCCGGCGCCTCGCCGCTGACGCCGCACGCCCGGGGCAGCGCCGGGCTCTCGGAGAGGAAGCCGTAACCGGGGTGGATCAGCGCGCAGCCGGTGTCCACGGCGGCCTGCACGACCGCGGCGGCGTCGAGGTAGGCCGCCGGACCGCTGCCGGGGAGGAGGTGGACCTCGTCCGCGGCGGCGAGGTGCGGGGCGTGCGGCTCGTCGGCGGCGGCGACGGCGACCGACGTCAGCCCCTCGGCGGCGGCGGCGCGGGCGATGCGGACGGCGATCTCGCCACGGTTGGCGATCAGCAGGCGGGCCACCCGGCGATGCTCGCACGCCCCGCCGACCGGCCTGTGGCGGTGGTCACCCCGCAGACGACGGTGCCGCGGCCGGAAGGCCCGGTCGCGGCACCGCCGTCCTCGCAGGATCGATCAGGGCTGCAGGCCCGTGAACGCACCCGAGCCGGTGCGCTGCACCTCACCGGCGCCGGGCATGCCCAGGAAGCCGGCCACGCTCCACGCCGAGGCGTACAGGTGCCCGTGCGTCCACTCCAGCCCGGTCGGCATGGTCACCTGCGCGGTGGCCCGCTCGCCGGAGGGCGAGATGCGGGTGACCTCACCGATCGTGGAGGGGTCGAAGTCCTCCGCCGGCGGGCCCTCGGGGAAGCCCTCGAGGACGTTGGACGCGTAGACGGTGCCGTGCGGGTCGACGGCGACGCCGGTGACCCCCGTCAGTCCACCGATCACGTCGACGACCTCGCCGTGCCGGTCCAGCACGTAGACCCGCGCCGCACCGGGCGCCTCGGCGCCCAGCGTGCCGACGTAGATGAGGCCGTTCGGGCCCTCGGCGATCTCGGTCGGGACCGAGTCGCACCCCACGGTGCCGGGGTTGTTCTCGGCCTCCGCGCACTCGGGGGTGTCGGTGACCGTCGGCGGCACGAAGAACGTGCTGATCTTCCCGCTGCGCAGGTCGATGGAGAGGACGGCGTTGGCGCCGGCGTCGCTGACCAGCAGCCGGTTGGGCTGGGCGAGCACCGCGAACGGGTTGGACAGCGTCTCGATCGGCACCTGCTCGCCGTCGACCTCCATGAACTGCTGCTGGCCGTCGGGGTTGTGGTCCAGCTCGTACTGGAGGAGGTCCCACGTGCGCAGGATCTGGCCGTCCGGCTTGGCCTCGACGACCACCTGGCTGGGTGTGCCGGGCGGCACGGGGGGAGCCCCCTCCTCCGCCGGCGGGGCTTCGCCCACCGCGACGAAGAGGCCGCCGTACTTGTAGTCGACACCCTGCGCGTTGCCCAGGCCGCTGAGCAGCGTCCGGACCCGCCCGTCGCGCAGGTCCACCGAGGACACCTCGCCGGAGTCGGCCTCGGCCACCACGAGCTGGTGGCCCTTGAACTCGCTGAGCTGACGCGGTCCGTCCAGCCCCGCCGCCACGGTGACGATGTCGTCCTCGCCGCCGTCCGCCAGTGCCGTCGCCGGGGACACCGCCACCAGCGCCAGCGCCGCGGCCGCTCCCACGGCCGCCCTCCCTGCCTTCATCCTGCTCCCCTTGCCTCGAGATCCCCCGTGGAACGTCCGGGAAACTGCCAGGCGTCTGCCACCGGGAAGTGAACCGTCGACGTCCGGTTCTCCCGCTCCCTGTGCGTCGTTGCTAGGTGTAGTCACTCCATCGACGGCGCCCCGGGAGGCTCCGGATCAGCCCTGTACGCGGCGGACACGGCGGAGCGCACAGCGTGCGGACCCGCCGCGACGGAGGAAGTAAGCGTGCGCTGACGATCGGTGACCGGCGAGGCCGCGCCTCGCGCCGTCGTCCGCGCGTCCACGGTGGTCGACGCGCGAGTCGCCCGGGCCCGCCCCCGTGGTCGACACGCCGCTCGCGGGCCGGTCCCCCGCGTGTCGGCCGGTGGGTAGGTGGACGGATCCCGACCTAGCGTCGTCGCGGTCCGGACGGGATCCCGTCGTCACCGCTCCCGGTGACACCCGTCCGGCACCGCCGAACCGGGCGTCGGATCCGACCGCCGCCCGGACCGGGGACCCACCGCAGCACTGGGGTGAAGCGTGGCCGCGAGCCGGTCAAGCCGGGCGAGTTCCCCGCCCGAACCCGTCAGCTAACCCGGTAGGCGGTCGATGGAGAACAGGAGAACCGTCGTCCATGACGACCACGCGCACGTCCACCACCCGCCGCTCCGTCCGCGGCGCGGCGCTCGCCCTCTTCACCGGAGCGGGCATCGCTCTCACCCCGTTCGCCGCCACCGCCTCCACCGGTGACGGGGGTGGCGGCGGTACGACGACCGTCGTCACCACGCCCGTCGTGGCGCCCACCCACGCCGCGCAGGTCGCCGTCGACACGGCCCTGGCGCAGCAGGGCAAGCCCTACGTCTGGGGCGGTACCGGCCCCGGCGGCTACGACTGCTCGGGCCTGACCTGGTCGGCCTACCAGGCCGCGGGCGTGGAGATCCCCCGGACCTCGCGGGCGCAGTCGACGGCGGGGGTCTTCGTGGACCGGGCCCACCTGCAGCCCGGCGACCTGATCTTCTTCTACGACCCGGTCGGTCACGTCGGCATGTACATCGGCGACGGGCTGATGGTGCACTCCTCCACCTACGGCAACCCGGTGGCGGTCGTGCCGGTGGACTCGATGTGGGGCTACAACACCGCGCGTCGCGTCGTCTGATCCGGCGCTCTCCCCGGTGCCCCGGCCGATGCGGCCGGGGCACCGGGGCGTTCACACCAGGCGCAGCGTCGCCCGCTTGAGCCGCACGATCAGCCGCATGCCGCCGGACTCCACCAGCTCCCGCTGCCGTGCGCGCAATTGCTCACCGAGCTGCTCGAGCCGCTCCTCGCCCAGGGCGTGCGCCTGGGGGAACATCCGCTGCTCCTCCTCCATCGTGTGGTGGCGCAGCGTCTTCTCCAGCATGCGCACCTCGGTGGTGAACTCCGGGTCGTCGGGTGCCGTGCGCATCACGGTGGCCAGCTGGTCGTCGATCTGCCGGTGCTCGGCGTGCGCGAGGGAGAGCAGCGGCGAGACGTCGACGACGGCCGGGTAGAACAGCTCGTCCTCGATCTGGGTGTGGATCTCCAGCTCCCGCAGCAGCCGGCCGCGCAGCTCCTCCCGCCGCTCGGTCTCCTCGCCGGTCGTCTCCGCCAGGTCGCGCAGCAGCCCGCGCAGCACGTCGTGGTGGGCGGTCAGAACCTCGTCGGCCTTCATCGGGATGCCTCCTGGACGGTGGTGATCGCGGTGGGCGTGCGCCAGTCGGCCCGGCGGCGCACCTCGACCCGGCCCTCGCGGACCCGCGTGTCGAAGCAGGGCAGCGGTGCGGTGGAGGGGCCCTGGGCCGGCTCACCGGTGGCCAGGTCGAACCGCGACCCGTGCCAGGGGCAGACCAGGTCGCCGCGGTGCAGCCAGCCCTCCCCGAGCGGCCCGCCCTGGTGGGGGCAGCGGCCACCGACGGCCTGCACGGCACCGCCGGTGGCGACGAGGACGACGGGCATGCCGTCGACGTCCACCGGCACCGGCTCGCCCTCGGGCAGGTCGGCCAGGGCGGCGGCGTCGGTGAAGCGCCGCGGTTCGTAGCTGCGGACGGCGTGGTCGGTACCCATCCCGTGCCGGTAGGAGAGCGCGCCACCGAGCCAGCCGCTGGCGACGGTGACCGCGTAGCCCGCGGCGGCGGTGACGCGCGCGCGGGCGGCCCGGCCGCGGGCCCGATCGGCCAGCGACCAGGTGTAGAGCGCGAGCGCGGCACTGTTCAGCCCGGCGTGCACCAGCCCGACGCGGCGGGCCTGGTCGTGGGCGTGCTGCCAGTCGGTCAGCCCGGTGGCCGCCGCGGCCACCGCGCCGGCGACGCCGACCCGCACCGCGGTGCGGGCCGCCGCCCCGGAGCCCGGCCCGCCGCGGCCCGTGGCGTCCAAGGCGTCGAGGGCCAGGGCCGCCGTCCACGACCCGATCGGCACGGTGACCAGGGCGGGGTGCAGCGGGTGGCCGAGCCAGACACCGTGCAGCAGGTCCTGCAGCGGCCGGGCATAGCGCCCGGCGAGCAGGAAGGTCAGCGAGATGCCGTGCTCGACCGGGTAGCTGGGGGCGTCGAGGACCTCCCAGCGCTCGACCGCCCGCAGGGTCCGCTCGAACACCCCCCGCACAATCACCGGCGCACTCTCCGTCGACGCATTCTTCGCATCTGCCCAGGTGGGGAGCGGTGAAACAGCGCGGGACCGGCTCGTGCGCCGCGCCGCGGCGTCGTAGCGTCCGGTGCCATGGCGACGCGAGAGTTCCGGACGGTGCTGGAGGGCGGTTCCTACTTCGAGGGGCCGCGGTGGCGCGACGGGCAGTGGTGGGTCTCGGACTTTTACCGGCGCACCGTCAGCCGGGTCTCGCCCGGCGGCGGGGAGAACGTCGTCCTCGAGGTGGAGAACCAGCCCTCGGGCCTGGGCTGGCTGCCCGACGGCTCGTTGCTCGTGGTGTCGATGAAGGACCACCGGCTGCTCCGGGTCGCCGACGGCGAGGTGTCCACGCACGCCGACCTCTCCGCGGTCTGCGGCGGGCACCTCAACGACATGGTGGTCGACGCCGCCGGCCGGGCGTTCGTCGGCGACTTCGGCTTCGACCTCATGGGCGGTGGCGCGCCCGCCCCGGCGTCGGTGAAGCGGGTCGACCCCGACGGCACGGTGACCGTGGTGGCCGAGGACCTGCGCTTCCCGAACGGCTCGGTGATCACCCCGGACGGCGGCACGCTGGTCGTCGGCGAGACGTGGGGCAACCGCTTCACGGCGTTCGACATCGCCGCCGACGGCTCGCTGGGCGGCCGCCGGGTGTGGGCGGAGCTCGGCCCGATGCCGGTGGGCGACTCGGTCGAGGAGCTCATCGGGCAGGTGGTGGTCGCCCCCGACGGGTGCACGCTCGACGCCGAGGGGCACGTCTGGGTCGCCGACGGGCTGAACTCCCGGGTGGTCCGGGTGGCGGCCGGCGGCGCGATCGTCGAGGAGATCGCCGCACCGGACGGCATGGGCGTCTACGCCTGCGCGCTGGGTGGGGACGACGGCCGCACGCTGCTGCTGTGCTGCGCACCGGACTTCTACGAGCACACGCGGGCACCGGTGCGCGAGGCGGTGCTGGTGTCGACGGAGGTCGCCGTCCCGCACGCCGGCCTGCCGTGAGCCCGATGTTGATCAGGTGACCTGATCGTTAGGGGTCCTGGCTCAGCGTCGACAGTGAGCCAGGACCACCGCAGGTGAGCCAGGACGCCGTGCCGGGGCTCACCAGGCCCGCGGCGTGCCCCGTCGGATCGCGCCGTCGACCGCCGGACCGGTGCCCTCGAAGAGCTCGGCCCGGCCGCGGCCGAGGACCTTCGCGTCGTAGAGGGCGCGGTCGGCACTGCGCATCAGCTGGGAGGCGCTCTCGCCGAACGAGTAGCCGGCCACCCCGCAGGAGAGGGAGATGTCGGGGTGCAACGCGCAGATGCGCCGCACGAGGGCGAGCGCCGTCGTGGCGCGGACGCCGGGCAGCAGCAGCGAGAACTCGTCGCCCCCGTGCCGGGCGAGCACCGCCCCGGCCGGCAGCTGCGCCCGCCAGACGTCGGCGACCCGGCACAGCACGCGGTCACCGGCCTCGTGGCCGTAGGTGTCGTTGACCGACTTGAAGTGGTCGACGTCGAGCAGCGCCGCCGACAGCGGCTCGCGGGTGCGGCCGGCCTCCGACAGCAGCTCGTCGAGCGCTTCGTCGAAGCCGCGCCGGTTGCGCAGACCGGTCAGGGGGTCGCGGCTGGCGCCCGAGGCGCGGATGACCAGCCGCCGGATGACGACGCCGAGGCCGACGAGCACGACGTCCAGGCCCAGCGCGGTGGTGAGCGGCACGCCACCGGAGACCTGCAGGGACGCGGTGACGGCGGCTACCGCGAGAGCCTGGTGCGCCCACGCCTGGCGCCCGGTGAAGAACAGGTGCGCGTCGACGACGACGAAGCTGATGAGCGTGGCGGCGGCCAGCGCGGTGACCGGGTCGGGGCTGGCCACGACGGCCGTGGCGATGAGGACGTCCGCGGCACCCACCGCCACGTCGAAGACCCTGCGCGGCCACCGGGCGCCCCACCGGGCGACGACGACCGCCGCTGCCAGCGCGGTGAGCGAGAGCGCGAGCAGGACCGAGCGGAGGGCACCCGGCTGGGCCCCGGATGCGATGAGCAACCCGGCGGCGCCGCCGAAGCCGTAGAAGATGGCCAGCGTCTGCGCCATGACGCGCAGCGTCGCCACCTCGGGCGCTCCTGACCGGCTCACCTGGAGAACGTCGGCCGTTCCGCGCCCGACCTTGAGGCCCCGCCAGGGGTGACCCGCCTCGCACCGACTCGCCCGTCCGGTCGCTCCGGGGGCTCGGGACGCCGGACGTCGACGGGGCTCACAGGAAACCTCCCTAGGATGACGGTTCGACGCCGACCTGAGGAGCACCGCCTCATGGCCCCCGTCCCGCCGGACCGCCGCACCACCCGCTGGCTCCGCCGCCGGCCCACCGAGCCGCTGCCGCAGCCGGAGCCCGCCCGGCGTCCCCGGTTCGACCGTCCACCGCCGGTGGGCAACGACTGGTACGGCGCTCCGCCGCCGGCCGGTGGCCCGCCGCGGTACGAGCAGCGTCCGTACGGACAGCCTCCCTACGAGCAGCCTCCCTACGGGCAGCCGCCGTACGGGCAGCCTCCCTACGGGCAGCCGCCGTACGGACCGCCGCAGTACGGGCCGCCGCCGCGCCCGTGGCCCGGGGAGGAGCCGCGGCGTGCCTACCCGACGGCCCGGCCGGAGGGCCCCTTCCCGCCCGCGCCCGAGCGTCCGCTCCCGCCGCCGCGCGGCCGCCGGGGTCGCCGGGACCGCCCTCCGCGGCGTCGCCGGGGGCTGGTCCGTCGCGTCGTCCGCGTGCTGGCCGTGGTCGGCGTCGTCCAGGCGCTGGTGGTGCTCTCGCTGCGCTGGGTGGACCCGCCCACGACGGCCTTCATGGTGGCCAACCCCGACGGCGCGATCCAGCAGTCGGTGCCGGTCGAGCACGTCTCCCGGAACTTCCTCGCCGCGGTCATCGCGCACGAGGACGCGCAGCTCCCCTACCGCTCGGGCGCCTTCGAGTGGGACGCGCTGTGGAGCCGGGCGACGGCCCACCTCTCCGGAGAGGACGACCCCTCGGGTTCCACGATCCCGCAGCAGATGGCCAAGAACCTGTTCCTCAACCAGGAGCTCAGCGCCTGGCGCAAGGGGGTCGAGGCCCTCCTGGCCGTCGAGCTGGCCGCGTTCGTCGACGACCGCCGGATGCTCGAGCTGTACGTCAACTACGCCCAGTTCGGGCCGACGATCTACGGCGTCTGCGCCGCCGGCTGGTACTACTTCGACTCCCCGCCGGCGGAGCTGACCGCCGCGGAGGCGGTGCAGCTGGTCGGCCTGCTCCCCTCCCCCGGGCACGTGCAGCGGGCACCCGGCGGCGGCATGGACTTCCAGGTGGACGACGGCCTGGGCTGGCTCTCCCGCTCGCACGTGGTGAACGCCCAGAACCGGGTGCCCGCGCACCTCGAGCGGCTCGGCTTCCAGCCGGTCGAGGACGTCGGCATCGAGGGGCTGGCCTCGGACCAGGAGCCCTCGGCCGATGACTGCTCGACACCCCCGCAGGAGGTCACCGAGCTGATCGCCGCCGAGGGCACCGGCTGACCCACCGCCGGTCAGCCGGTGAGGTGCGCGTCCAGCCGGTCCAGGAAGGGCAGCTGGCCGCGGACGATCCTCACCCGCGCGGTGGCGAGGTCGAACCAGGCGGCGCGGTCGATCTCCGGGAACTCCTGCACCCGGCCCGACCGCGGCGGCCACTCGAGCTCGAAGGTGTTGCTGGTGATCGCCCCGGCGTCGAGGTCGCCCTCGCCGGCCCAGACGGCGAGCAGCTTGCGGCCGCGCACCTCGCCGAGCGGGTGCAGCACCGCCGCGGGCACCCGGCAGCCCAGCTCCTCGGCGAACTCCCGGCGCGCCGCGGCCTCGGCGTCCTCGGCCGGGTCGTGCTCGCCCTTGGGGATCGACCAGGCGCCGTCGTCCTTCCGCGCCCAGAACGGTCCGCCCATGTGGCCGAGCAGCACCTCGACCGCCTCGCCGGTGCGGCGGTACAGGAGGACGCCGGAGCTGCGGACGGGAGGCACCCGGTCAGCGTGGCACCGGGGCCGGGTGGCCCCGCCCCCGGGGCAGGACCGCCGCAGCGGCTACCGCTGAGCGGCCAGCACCTCGGCGCCCGCGAGGTCGTGGTGCCGGCCGCGGGGCAGCATCAGCGGCTTCCCGGACACCGGGTCGGTCACGATCAGGCTGGCCATCCCGAACACCGCCTGCACCGTCTCCGGGGTGAGCACCTCCTCCGCGGTCCCGGCCGCGTGCACCCGCCCTCCGGCCAGGGCGACCAGGTGGTCGGCGTAGCGCGCCGCGAGGTTGAGGTCGTGGAGCACCATGACGATCGTCGTGCCGCGGGCCCGGTTGAGGTCGGTGAGCAGGTCGAGGACGTCGACCTGGTGGCTCACGTCCAGGAACGTCGTCGGTTCGTCGAGCAGCAGCACGTCGGTGCGCTGCGCGAGCGCCATGGCGATCCACGCCCGCTGCCGCTGGCCGCCGGACAGCTCGTCCACCGGCCGGTCGGCGAGTTCGACGGTCTGGGTGGCCTCCAGCGCCGCGGCGACGGCCTCGTCGTCCTCCCGGCTCCAGCGGGACAGCAGCCGCTGGTGCGGGTGCCGCCCGCGGCCCACCAGGTCGGCCACCGTGATGCCCTCGGGGGCGATCGGCGACTGAGGGAGCAGGCCGAGGATGCGGGCCAGCTCCTTGGCCGGCATCCGGTGCACCGCCTTGCCGTCGAGCAGCACCTGCCCGCCGCGCGGGCTGAGCAGCCGCGACATCGAGCGCAGCAGCGTGGACTTCCCGCACGCGTTCGCGCCGACGATGGCGGTGATCCGGCCGGGCGGGATCGCCAGGTCCAGCGCGTCGATCACGGCGTCGTCGGTGTAGCCGAGGGTCAGCCCCTCGGCGACGAGCCTCCGGTCGCGGGTCACAGGCCGCCTCCCGTGCGGTTGGTGCGGACGATCAGGTAGATGAGGTAGGGCGCGCCCAGCACCCCGGTTACGACGCCGACCGGGAAGCGGGTGCCCAGGGCGAACTGGCCGACGAGGTCGGCGACGAGCACGAGCAGCGCCCCTACCAGCGCGGCGGGGACGAGCAGCGAGCCGTGCGGCCCCACGATGCGGGCGGCGATCGGACCGGCGAGGAACGACACGAAGGCGATCGGGCCGCACGCGGCGGTGGCGAAGGCCAGCAGGCCGACCGCGGCGACGATCACGACGACGCGGGTGCGGTCGACCCGGACACCCAGTGCGGAGGCGGTGTCGTCGCCGAGTTGCAGCGCCGAGAGCTGGCGGGTGCACGTCAGCAGCAGCGGGCCGAGCACCAGGAGCGCGATCAGGGCGGGGACGGTCGCCGCCCAGGTCGTGCCGTTGAGGCTGCCGGTGAGCCAGCGCAGCGCCTCGGCGAAGTCCCAGGCCCCGGCCTCGGACAGCACCCAGGCGGTGAGGCTGCGCGACATGGCGGCGACCCCGATCCCGATCAGGATCAGCCGGGTGCCGACGACGCCGTCCTTGAACGCCAACCCGTAGATCGCCAGCGCCACGCCGAGGGCGGCGACGATGGCGGTGACCGAGACGGCGGTGCCGCTCCAGCCGAGGACCACGATGGCAAAGGCGGCCGCGGCGCTGGCGCCGGAGGTGATGCCGATGACGTCGGGGCTGGCCAGCGGGTTGCGCAGCATCGTCTGGAAGGTGACCCCGGCCAGGCCGAAGGCGAGCCCCGCGACGACGGCGAGGACGGCGCGGGGCAGCCGCAGCCGGCCGACGGTGAACGAGGCGCCCGGCACGTCCTGGCCGAGCACGACCCGGAGCACGTCACCCGGCGGGTAGAAGGTGCGCCCGACCATCAGCGTGATGGCGAACCCGACGACCACCAGCACGGCGAGCACCGCGATGACGGTGCGCCGGCGGGCGGCGCGGCGGACCCGGCCGCGGGCGACGGCGTCGACGGTGGCCGGCGCGACGACGGCGGTCACAGCTCGCGCACCTTCTGCCGGCGGACGATCCAGATGAAGAACGGGGCGCCGATCAGCGCGGTCAGGATGCCGACGTCGAGCTCGCCGGGGCGGGCGACGACGCGGCCGACCACGTCGGCAGCGGTGAGCAGGGCCGCCCCGGTGAGGGCGGAGAACGGCAGCAGCCACCGGTGGTCGATGCCGACCAGCAGCCGGCACAGGTGCGGGACGACGAGCCCCACGAACGCGATCGGCCCGGCGACGGCGGTGGCGGCGCCGCAGAGCAGCACCGAGCCGAGCGCGGCCACGCCCCGGGCGAGCGCGACGCGCTCGCCGAGGCCGGCGGCGAGGTCGTCGCCCAGCGCGAGGGAGTTGAGACTGCGGGCCGAGAGCAGGCTGATCGCCAGACCGACGACGAGGAACGGCAGCACGGTGCCGATCCGGTCGAAGGTGGCGCCGCCGACGCCGCCGATCTCCCAGGACTGGACGCTCTCGGCGATGTCGCCGCGCGGCAGGGCGATCGCGGTGACGAACGAGGTGAGCGCGGCCGCGGTCGCCGCGCCGGCCAGGGCCAGCTTCAGCGGCGTGGGCCCGCCGCGGCCGAGGGAGCCGACGGCGTAGACGAAGACGGCCGCGACGGCGGCGCCGGCGATCGCCGTCCAGACGATCGCGGTCTCGGAGAAGAGGCCGAACCAGGCGAACCCGACGACGACGGCGAGCGAGGCGCCCATGTTGATGCCCAGGACGCCGGGGTCGGCGAGCGGGTTGCGGGTGACGCCCTGCATGACCGCGCCGGCCAGCCCGAGCGCCGCGCCGACGACGACGGCGAGGAGGGTGCGCGGGATCCGCTTCGTGACGGCGGCCTCGGCGATGGTCTCGGAGGAGCCGCCGAGGGCGGCGAGGATGTCGGCCCACCCGACGCCGCGGGAGCCGATCGCGACGGAGGCGGCCATCAGCGCCACGAGGACGCCGATGACCACCAGGAGCCAGAGCAGCCGGACCGGCCCCGGGCGCCGCGCGAGGGCGGCGTCCGGGGCCGGGACGGTGTCGACCGGGATCACTGCGCCTTGTCAGCTGCCTCGGCGAGCATCGCGACGTAGTCCTCCAGCACCCAGGAGA
This sequence comes from Blastococcus sp. SYSU DS0753, assembly GCF_054051175.1. Lineage (NCBI taxonomy): Bacteria > Bacillati > Actinomycetota > Actinomycetes > Geodermatophilales > Geodermatophilaceae > Blastococcus > Blastococcus sp. SYSU DS0753. The sequence continues at coordinate 52,608 of NZ_JBJHAT010000002.1, forward strand.
TGGCCAGCGGCGTCGGGTTGGCCGCGGTGCCCAGCGGGGTGTTGGGCAGCAGCACGATGGCGTTGTTGCGCACGGCGGGCATCTGCGACAGCAGCGGGTCGGCCTCGAGCGCGTCGACCAGCGCCTGGTCGCCGTAGGTGACGATCAGCTCGACGTCGTCGAGGGTGTCGATCCGCTCGGCGCTGATCGAGCCGGAGAACTGCTCCGGGTCGGTGGAGGCCGCGGCGATGCTCTCGGGGGTGCTCAGCCCGAGGTCCTCGAAGAAGGCCGCCCGGGTGTCGTGCGGGGTGTAGAAGCTGACCTCGCTGAGGTCGGTGGTGTCCACGTGGGTCATGAACATCGTCGCCGTGCCCGCCAGCCCGGGGTGCTCGGCGGCGGCGTCGGCGATCTGCTGCTCGAGGTCGGCGACGAGCTCCTCGCCGTCGGCGGCCATGCCCATGCCGGCGGCGTTGATCTCGATCATCTCCTGCCACGGCGTCGCCCAGGCCGCCTCGGGGTAGGCGACGACCGGCGCGATCTCGCTGAGGGTCTCGTAGTCCTCCTGCGTGAGGCCCGAGTAGCCGGCGAGGATGACGTCGGGGTTCGTGTCGGCGACGGCCTCGAAGTCGATGCCGTCGGTCTCGTCGAACAGCACCGGGGTCTCGGCGCCGAGCTCGGTGAGCTTCTCCTCAACCCAGGGCAGCAGGCCGTCGCCGTCGTCGTCACCGAAGTTGGCGGCCGCCATCCCGACCGGGACGACGCCGAGGGCCAGCGGCACCTCGTGGTTGGCCCACTGGACGGTGGCCACCCGCTCGGGCTTCTCGGTGATCCTCGTGGTGCCGAGGGCGTGCTCGATGGTGATCGGCGCGAACTCCTCCGCGGACCCGGTGGTCTCCCCCGCCTCCGACGAGGAGCAGGCGCTGAGCCCGACGGTGAGCAGGGCGGCCGCGGAGGCGGCGGCCAGGTGGGATGCGCGGGTCATGATGTCCTTCCGGGCGCGCCACGGCGGCGCGGTGATCAACTAAGGATTGCCTAACCGAAGTCTGAGTGACCGTCCGGCCGGAGACAATCCCTCGATCAGGACACCCGATGTCGCGAATCGGACACCTACTGGGCGCGGAACCGCCCGGGGCTCATGCCGGTGACGCGGCGGAAGGCGGCGCCGAACGCGCTCACCGACCGGAAGCCGACGCGGCCGGCGATCTGCTCGATCTCCGCGCCGTGGGCCAGCATCGTGATGGCGTGCTGCGCGCGGGCGGCGGCGACCCACTGGCCGAAGCCGAGCCCCGTCTCGCTGCGGAAGGCGCGGGTGATGGTGCGGGTGCTGACGCCCAGGCGGGCGGCCCAGCCGGCGAGGGTGGTGTCGTCGGCGGGGTCGGTGCGCAACGTGTCGACGATGGGCGCGAGCAGCCTGGACGACGGCACGCGCAGCAGCAGCTCCCGCGGTGCGGGGCGGAGGACGTCGAGCACCATCGCCTCGGTCGTGGCGCGGGAGCCGGCGTCGAGGTCGGGGGCGTCGAGCCGGTCGAGCAGCAGCCGCAGCAGCGGGGTGATCTCCACGGCGACGGGCTGGTCGGCCAGCCGGGGCGCGTCGTCGACGCAGAAGTGCACCGCGCGCATCCAGGTGCCGGCGGGCGCCCAGCCGGTGTGGCGGGTGCCCGCGGGCAGCCAGAGCCCGTGCGCGGGGGTGATGGTCCACAGCCGGGAGTCGACGGTCACCGACGACGCGCCCCGGCTGTTCCAGAGCAGCTCGTGCGTCGGGTGCGAGTGCTCCTCCCACCAGGTGTCGGAGGAGAGCGCCGCCGACCAGCCGAGGGCGACGAACGGGACGTCGATCGACCCGGCCTCGTAGACCGGGAGGCTGATCCGCTCGACGGCCCGCGGCGCGAGCCCGGTGGCGGTCATCGGCTCGCGCCCCCGGCCGGGGCTGCGGGCTGGTCGACGATCACGTGCACGGCTCCCGGGGGTCTCAGCGCTCCTGCGTGACGGGAATCGTCGCAGAAGCCGCCGAGCGGGCGCCGGTGGCCGGCCCCGGCCCGGACGGCGGGCGTCGCCGTCCGGGCGGGGTGGTGCGGGCGGGCGGCGCCCGGTGGCTCAGCGCTCCCGGATGCCCTCGTCCGGCCGGGGCCGGTGCACCGGGCGCGGCCCGGCGGCGGGCTCCAGCCGCTGGGTGATCTCGAGCTCACCCGTCTCCGGGGCGGCGTGCCGACCGATGCGGGGCATCTTGAACTCGGCCGTCTCGTCCAGCAGGTGCTTGCTCACGTCGCCGTCCTTCCGTGGAGGTTTCGCCCAGCGTACGGAGCAGAACGGGCCCGCCACGGCACCCGCGGGAAAAGCCCAGGTCGGCTGTTGCGTCCGGGACGACTGTGACGAACGGGCGCCCGGCCCGGCCCGTGCGCGACTCCGCGGGAGATGCTGGGGACCGATTCCGCCGTCCCGAGGAGTGCCCGTGCCGTCCATGCACCGCAGCCACCGCGTCATGGGCGCGCTCGTCGGCTCGGCGGTCGGTGACGCGCTCGGGGCGCCGTTCGCCGGCGGCCCGCCGGGGCAGTTCTCGGCCCGCTTCCCGGAGCCGGCGCGGGGCTCGCGGACGGAGATGTGCGGCGGCCCTGACGACCGCGCGCCGGGCGAGGTCACCGACCGCACGCAGCGGGCGCTGCTGGTCGGCCGGTCGCTGCTGGAGCACGGCGGCCTGGACGCAGCCGACCAGGCTGCGGCCGGCGACGGCTCGCTGGCGCCGGCGGTACCGGTGGCGATCTGGTGCGCGCGGTCCGGAGCGGCGGCCTCCGCGGACACCGTGCGGCGACTTCCGGCGGCCGGCGAGGGCGGCGTGGTGCTCGCCGAGCTGCTCCGGGTGGCGCCGGACGGCGGCGACCCGCTGGCGGCGGTCCCCGCCGCGCTGTCGCTGGTGGCCGACGAGCAGCGGTGGGCGGCCGTGCTGGCGCCGGGCTGGACACCGGATCAGGCCGGCGGGCCGGACGGCGCGGTGGAGCCGGTGCTCGGTGCGGCGGTGTGGGCACTGCGGCGCGGGCGGTCCTTCGCCGAGGTGCTGCGGCTGGGGGTCGACCTCGGCGGGGACACCGGCACGGTGGCCTGCGTCGCCGGGGCGCTGGCCGGTGCGGTGTTCGGCATGGGCGGCATCCCGATGCGCTGGGCCTCGGCGGTGCACGGCCGGGTGCCCGGCTCCGGCGAGCGGGTGGGGCCGGCCGACCTGCAGGAGCTGGCGACGCTGCTCGACGGCAAGCCGTGGGTGCCCAACGACCCGGGCGTGATCCCGCGGATCGGCCCGGCGGAGGTGCTGCCGGGCATCTGGGCGGGGAACCTCGCCGGCGCCCGGTCCAGCGAGCGCGACTTCGCCGTGATCTCGCTGTGCAAGCTGGGCGAGCCGTTCGGGCACCCGGTGCACCGCGTCGCCCACCTCGCCGACACCGAGCACAACCCCGGGCTCGACGCCGTGCTGGCCGACGTCCTCGACGACATGGCCGCACTCCACGCCGAGGGGCACCGGCTGCTCGTGCACTGCCACGGCGGGGCGTCGCGGACCGGGCTGGTGCTGCGCGGCTGGCTGGTGCGGGAGAAGGGGATGTCTGTCGAGGAGGCGACGGCGCACGTCGCCGAGCGCTGGCCGCACCTGGGGCTGTGGAACGAGAGCTTCACCGCCGCGCTGCGGCGCCTCGCCACCGAGCGGGTCAGCCCGCCGGCAGGGTGATCGACGACGGCGCCGCGCCGCCGTGGCAGATCCGGTGGGTCACCGGCACCCCGCGGGTGCCCTCGCCTGGCGACTCGCCGGTGCCCAGGTTCCGGGCGTAGCGCGGGTGGGCGCCACCGGAGACCTGCAGCCGGATGCGGTGCCCCGCGCGGAAGCGGTGCGCCACGTCGGGCAGCGTCGTCTCCACCACCCGCTCCCCCGCCACCGGCTCCTCGCCCGGCGCGGGGTCCAGCCGCACCAGCCGGTCGGTGACGTTGACCGACGCACCGTCCGGGCCGACGTCGCACAGCCGCAGGAAGACGTCGGCGTACGGGTTGTCGGACTCGTGGAACAGCCGGATGCGGGCGCCGCCGAGCAGCTCGACCGGTTGCCGCAGCGGCGCGGTGCTGAAGGTGCGGACGTCGTCGCGCGCCTCCAGCTCGCGGTTGTCCCGCTGGCCGGCGCTGGCGGCGAGCACCCGCCCGCCGACCGAGGGGGTGGGGTCCATCGGGTCGTAGGTGAAGGTGGTGGGCTCGTGGGGTGCGGTGGAGGCGTCGTCGTCCAGCCGCCCGCCGGGGGCGAGGTACCAGGCGCGGTCGGTGGTGGCCGGCGGCCAGTCGGGCATGGTCCGCCAGGTGCGGGCGCCGGTGACGTGCACCCGGACGCGGCCCGGCCGCTGCGGAACGGGCGCTGCGCCGTCGACGGGCAGGTGGGTGGCGAGCCAGGCGAGGCTCTCCGGCGTCGTCACGGCGGCGTCGATGGTGAGGTGCGCCCACGGGCCGAGGGTGAGGCCGACGTCGACGCCGCGGTCGCGCAGGACGGCGTACTGGTACAGCGTCTGCTCGACGAACCAGTCCTGCCAGCCGCCGATGAGCAGGGTCGGGACGGTGCTCGAGTGGACGGCCGGGGTGGCGCGGTAGCGGTCCCAGTAGGAGTCGGCGAGGTCGGGGTGGGCGAGCCACTCGTCGAACCACGGGGCCGGGGCGCCGCCGAACCGCTCGGCCAGGCCCTGCAACGGGAGCTCGCCGAGGTGCGGGGCGAGCCGCCGCTCGGCCGTCATCAGCCGGTACAGCCCGCGCACGAAGCTCACCCGCTCCTGGTGGGCGACGAGCTCGGTCCAGATGGCGAGGTTGGTGAGCTGGAAGGCGCCGTCGACCATGCCGGCCTGGGCGAGGTCGTGCGGGCCGATGTGCAGCACCATCGCCTCGAGCTCGGGCGGCGGGTCGAGCGCGAGGGCCCACTGGGTGTAGCCGAGGTAGCTGGGCCCGAGGGTGGCGAGCCGGCCGTCGAACCAGGGCTGCTCGCGCAACCAGGCGACGGTGTCCCGCCCGTCGTTCTCCTCGTTGACGACCGGGCTGAACTCGCCGCCGGAGCCGAAGGTGCCGCGCACGCTCTGCACCACCACCGCGTAGCCGCGCTCGGCGTACGGCACGGTCATCGCGAAGGCGAAGCCGAGGCCGCGGCCGTAGGGCGAGCGCAGCAGCACGGTCGGGTGCGGGCCGGCCGACGCCGGCAGGTAGACGTCGGCCCGCAGGATGGTGCCGTCGCGCATCGGGACGTCGACGCCGCGCAGCACCCGCACCTCGTGGGTGGCCGGGGGCAGCTGCCACCGCCGGCTCAGCGCTGCGGCGGCCATACGGGCCGGCCGCGGGAGCGGCGTGGGGAGCGTGCGGTCGGTCCAGGGCACGAGAGTCTCCAGTTCGGGTGGGCGGCGATCCGGGACCCTAGCCGCGGGCTCAGCCCGCGAAGGGCGCGGCCCGAGGGCAAGGCGTTGCTCACGGTCGAGCCGGCACCGGAGCCGTCGTCTCACTCTTCGTCGCGCGGGTGGCGGCGCAAGACGCCAAAGGAGCGGATGAGGGCGCGCGGTCGCCTGGCGAAGCACTCCACGAGTCGACGGGGCCGTGATTCAGCTTGACCGATAGCGTCGTTGTGACGACATTGTCCGTATGCCCCTGATGACAACTGAACAGGCCGCCGACCGGATGGGCGTGTCCGTCCGGCACGTGCAGCGCCTGGTTGCCGGGGGTAACCTGCTCGCGATCGGCACCGACCGCGTCGACGCGGACTCCGTGGCCCAGTGGATGGCGCAGCGTCAGGGCAGCCGGGTGCGCGCCTGGGAGGAGCCGACGGCCTGGGCTGCCGTGGCACTTCTGGAGGGCAGTCCGGCGCCGTGGATCGGGCAGGCACAGCGGTCGCGTCTCCGGTCCGCGTTGGCCGCAGCGGCCGTCACCGAGCTCGCCGCCCGAACCCGCAACCGGGCGACGGTGCACCGCTACCGGGCCCACCCGCAGGCGCTGAAGCGCGTGGCCCGTGAGGTCGTCGCCTCGGGCGCTGCCGGGGGCATTGGCGGGCTCAGTGCGGCTCCCGACCGGTGCGACGGGTACGTCGAGGAGTCCGCCGCGGAGCGCCTCGTCCAGCGCTTCCGACTGGACGCCGACCCGTCGGGCAGCGTCACGCTGCGGGCGACCCGCATGCCGATCGACGTCGTCGAGGAGCTGGCACACGGACCGCGACAGGTGCTGGCCGCGCTGGACCTGGCCGGTTCCACCGATCCCCGGGAGCGCTCGACCGGCCACCGCATCCTCGACCGCGCCCTCGGACAGCTGCGTGACTGAGGTACTCCGGCCACCGCCGCCGGCCGGCGGATGGGCGCCACCGTGGCCTGATGTGGCCGAGCTGGCCGCAGTGGTGCCGGCCGAAGTGTGGACGCTCATCGGCGGGCTGATGGTGCAGCTGCACGGCGCGGTCGCGGGCCTGCCGGTCGTGCGGCCGACCAACGACGTCGACGTCCTGCTGCACGTGGAGACCGGGCAGGGCCGCCCCGCCCAGGTGGCCCACTCCCTCGAGGAGCTCGGATACCGGCTGGCCCCGAGCATCGACCCCCGCGTGGGCACCGCGCACCGCTTCGTGCGGGACGGCGCCATCATCGACCTAGTCACGTCGGGGAGTTCTCGCTCCATCGTCGACGTGGTCGCCGCCGACCACGCCCCGCCCCGGTCACTGGAACGGTTCCGCGGCTACGACCTGGTACGGGTGGCCGGAGGCACGCAGGCTCTCCGGCGCACCGTGCTCGCCGAGCTGCGGATCACCGGCGTGACCGCGACGACCATCAGCGTGCCCGACGCCTTCGGCGCGCTGATCCTCAAGGCGGCAGCGCACCTCACGGACACGCGCGACCGCGACCGGCACCTGGCCGACGCCGCCGTCCTGCTCGCGTGCGTCGACCCGTTCCAGGAGCGCAGCGCCTCGGGTAGCGACCGGAAGCGGCTGCTCCACCTGCAGCGGCACCTGGCGGATCCGACGGCGGCGCCATGGCTGCTCCTCCCCGAGGACGCTCGCCGCAACGGACAGGTGGCGCTGGACCTGCTGTGCTCTTGAGCCCGACGGAATCGTCGCCATCGCCTCGCGGCGCCGTCGGTGCGTGCCAGGGCCTTCCGCCTCTGACCGCCGGGACCTGACGGCCTGCCGATCGCCGCGGCGAGGCCCTAGCGTCCGGAGGGACGTCGTCCCGGCAACGGAGGAGCAGCATGCGCGCGGTGCAGTACCGGACCATCGGTGGCCAGCCCGAGGTGGTCGACGTCCCCACTCCGGAGCCTGGCCCGGGGCAGGTGCGGCTGCGGGTCACCGCCGCGGGGCTGTGCCACTCCGATGCGTTCGTCATGAGCCTGCCGGCCGAGCAGTACATCTACGGGCTGCCGCTCACACTGGGACACGAGGGCGCGGGCGTCGTCGACGCGCTGGGCGAGGGCGCCACCGGCGTCGAGGTGGGCGAGCCGGTCGCCGTCTACGGACCGTGGGGCTGCGGGCTGTGCCATGCCTGCGCGCGCGGTGCGGAGAACTACTGCCCGCGGGCCGCGGAGCTGGGCATCCAGCCGCCGGGGCTGGGCTCCCCCGGCGCGCTGGCCGAGTACATGATCGTGGACGACGTCCGACACCTGGTGCCGCTCGGCGAACTCGACCCGGTGGCCACCGTGTCGCTGACCGACGCGGGGCTGACTCCGTACCATGCGATCGTCTCGTCGCTGGGTGCACTGCCCGCCGGGAGCACCGCCGTGGTGATCGGCGCCGGCGGGCTCGGGCACGTGGGCATCCAGATCCTGCGGGCGATCACCGGCGCCACCGTGATCGCGCTAGACATCAGCGAGCAGAAGCTGAAGCTCGCGCGCGAGGTGGGTGCCCACCGCGCGCTGCCGTCGGACGAGTCGGCGGTCGCGGAGATCCGGAAGCTGACCCGCGGGGTGGGCGCCCAGGTGGTGTTCGACATGGTCGGGGCGCCGCCGACCCTGGAGATCGCCCGGCAGTCGGTGGCGCTGGACGGCGTCATCCAGATCGTCGGGATCGGCGGCGGGCTGCTGCCGACCGGCTTCTTCTCGACGCCGATGGGTGCCTCGGTGCGCGCGCCGTACTGGGGCACGCGACCGGAGCTCATGGAGGTGCTCGACCTGGCACGGGCCGGGGCGATCCACGTCGAGGTGGAGCGATTCACGCTCGACCAGGCGCCGGAGGCCTACCGGAGGCTGCACGAGGGCACGATCCGCGGCCGCGCCGTCGTCGTCCCCGGCGACTGACCGCCGGCCGAGGGCGGCCACGCCCGCTGCCGCCCGGGGGGCGCTCGTGCACGGGCACGGGCACGTCCATGCCCGCCGCCGGCCTGCCCCTACGGCGACGCCGTCCCGGGCCGCACGTCACCCACCCGCCCCGGCGACGGGCGTGCGCGGCTCCTCCCCGGCCAGCACCGCGCGGACGTTGTCGACGGCGAGCCTGCCCATGGCGTCACGGGTCGCCAGCCCGGCGCTGGCGATGTGCGGCAGGAGCACCACGTTCTCCAGCGAGCGGAGCCCCGGGTGCACCTGCGGCTCGTTCTCGTAGACGTCGAGACCGGCCGCGGCGATGACGCCGTTCTCCAGTGCGTGGACGAGTGCGGCCTCGTCCACGACGGGCCCGCGGGCGGTGTTGACGAGGATGGCGGTCGGCTTCATGGTCGCCAGCTTCTCCGCGTCGATGAGGTGGTGGGTGGCCGGCGTGAGCGGGCAGTGCAGTGACACGACGTCGCTCTCGGAGAGCACGCGCCGCAGGTCGGCGGGCTCGACGCCGTACGCCGCCGCCTCGTCGCTCGACGCGCGGCTGCCCGTGGCGAGGATCCGCATGCCGAAGGCCGCGGCGCGTCGGGCAACGGCCATGCCGATCCGGCCGAGGCCGACGATCCCCAGAGTGGCTCCACCACTGACATCGAGCCCGACGAAGGACTGCGGACCCCAGATCCAGTCGGCGCCCGTGCGCATGAACCGGTCGGCCTCGACGATCCGCCGCGACGTGGCGAGGACGAGCGCGAAGGCGCAGTCCGCGCTCGCCTCGTCGAGGACCCCCGGGGTGTTGGTGACCACCACGCCGCGGGCGTGGGCCGCGGCGACGTCGACGTTGTCGTAGCCGACGGCGACGTTCGCGACGATCCGCAGGCCGGGTCCGGCGGCGTCGAGGACCTCGCCGTCCACCCGGTCGGTCAGCAGGGTGATGAGCGCGGAGACGCCCCGCACCGCGGAGAGCAGCTGCTCGCGCGAGGGAGGCCGGTCGGGGTCGTCGTGCACCACCAGCGGCACACCGAGATCGTCGGCCGCGGCCATGGCGGCAGGCGTCAACCGGCGGCTGAGATAGACGTGCCCCATCACCGGCCGCCGCGGAAGGGCTGGACCCGGCGGGTGCCCGTGGGGACCTCCGCGTCGAGTGCGTCGGTCACGTCGTCGGCAGCTGTGGGAGGCACGGGGTCGGTCTACTACATGGCGACGGCCGACGGGCGCCTACGGACTCGTCCACGCGGGGACCTGAAGGTCGCCGCGGCGCCGGAGGCCGACCGCAAGCTGCACGACGGCACGATCCGCGGTCGCGCCGTCGTCGTCCTCGGGGACTGACCGCTCGCTCCCCCGGATCGCCGGCTGCCCGCTCAGCCCGTGGCGACCGCTCCGGAGTTGGGCACCAGCTCGACCCAGGTGGTCCCGGGCGCCAGGGTCACGGGGTCGCCGTCCGCGTCGGTCAGCTCCACCCGGTTCCCGACGGCCGGCTTGGACCAGGTCGCCTCGACCGTGTGCCCGCCGGTGGCGGCGAGGGCCCGCCCGCTGCCGGTCAGGATCGTCTCCGGAACGGGGTTGCCGGCCGGATCGCGGGCTTCGGTCTGGACGACGTCGACGCGCAGGACGACGACGTTGGTGGCACGGATCCGCGCACCACCTGCCTCGACCGCCGGGGTGCTCCCCTCGGCCCGCAGCCAACGACCGTCCGCGGCGCTCCAGGCCCACCGGGGACTGCTGATTCCCGACAGCGTGAGGTCCAGCGTGGTCATCGGCTGCCCGGCGATGACGGCGGTGGGCTGCTCTCCCGTCGCGGCGTGGTCGAACTGGGCGCCGGGCGAGGCGCGGTGGTCGGCGTCGGCCTGGTCGAGGAGGGTCTGCGGCACCGCGTGGACGTTGTGCGGCGCCGAGCGGGTCGTCGTCCGGAAGAAGCCGTCGGCCCCGGAGTCCTGGCGGAGCACCTGCAGCCCGGCGTCCTCGGCGGCGTCGATGTAGGTCGGCACACCGCCGGAGAAGGCGAGCAGCCCGCCGAGCGGTGCGGCGATCGCGGGGTCCATCGGCCGGATCGACCGCACGGGGCCGATCTCGGGCGGAAGGGTGGAGTGGTAGACGGCGACGAACCGGGTGATGCCGCCCTCGACGACCTGCTCCCACACCATGTCCGCGGCGTTGAGCCCGGTTTGCGGGCGAGCGGCGACGGAGTTCTCGATCTTCACGGCGAGCGCCGGGCGGTCAGGGACCGTGTCGGCCGGCACGCCGGTCAGCGGCCAGGTGGGTCCGGACGGCGACGTGCCGGCGAGCACCGAGTCGAGGAACGGCAGGGCTGACACGTGCGGCTTGACCGCCGGCCACACGACGACGCCGGCGACCACCAGCACCGCGAGCAGCATGAGCCGGCCGGCGCGGCGAGAGCGCGGACGGTTCTTCGCCGTCTTCCGCTTCGCCGGCCCCGATCGCCTCCCGGAGCCGTTCGTGGGCCGGGAGCGCTTCGCAGACCCGCGGGCGGTCGTCGACCGGGGGCGGGGCCGTGGTGCGGTCGACCTGGGCACGGGGAGCTTCCTGAGTCGGTGACGGCTTGCCTCTTCTGTATCGGCACGGTCGACCGGACCCACGACCCCACGGGAGCGCCCGAGCTACTCCGCCCGGTCGGCGGAGGCGGACACGCACCGCTCGCACGAGACCTCGGTGGCGACGAACGACTCGGGCGCGGTGGCCCGGCGACAGGTGCGGCACCAGCGGAAGGACCGACGCCGGTGCGAGGCGATGTCCTCGGCGACCTGGCTGACGTACCAGGGGTCGTGCAGCAGTTCGTCCCGGGTGAACCGCACGCCGTCCGTCGCGAGGGGACCGGGGCGACGGTCAGCCGCCGAGGTCAGCGGACGGTCGAGCCGAACCACGGGCCCTGCACACCGACCGCAAGCTGTGCCGGCTCCCCGCTGACGAACCACCGCACGCCATCCGGCCCGTCCGCTGCGCCCTCCCGCCGCCATCCGGCGCCCAACGCCCGGACGAGCTCGACGTACTCAACGCCCAGGAGCGCGGCCAACTCCGCCTCAGCCGCGGTCGGGTCGGACTCGCGCCCCCACTCGCGGCCGCAGCTGCGGCAGGCGAACGCCGCCGGCCGGTCCGGCATGACGCAGCCACCGAGGACGACGTCCCCGTGCTCCGCCTGCTCGAAGAGGTCGAAGCCCGGCAGCCCGAAGACCAGCGGGATGGAGTCCTCCTTCCCACACTCCGGGCACACCCGCCCCGCCTGCACACCGAACGATCCGCCCATGCCACTCCCTGGTCCGCGCCGTCCCCGTGACGGCAGGGGCGGACCATGACAGGCACCACCGACAGCAACTGGCCGCCCGCGCAGGCATCCGCCGAAGTGCCACCCGATCGGGCGACGGCACGTCCGCCCGGTCGCCAGCTGACCACCTCGGCCAGACTGCCGGTCATGAAGTTCGAGGCCTTCTACCTGCCGCTGGGCGACAACCGGTTCGCGCCCACCCGGGCCACCGAGAGCCCGTGGGACCACAGCGCCCAGCACGGCGGACCGCCGTCCGCACTGCTGGCCCACCTGGCCGCCGACGCCGCCCGGGTGACGGGGGCGGGGCATCGCCCGGCGCGGATCAGCGTCGACTTCTTCGGCGCCATCCCCCGCCGAGAGCTCACCGTCGAGGTTTCGCCCGTCCGCCCGGGGCGGCGGATCGACCTGACCGAGGCCGTGATGACCGTGGAGGGCCGCACCGTCGCCGTCGCCCGCGTGTGGTCGCTCGCCGTCGGACCCACGCCGCCGGTGGTCACCGAGCTCAGCCCGCCACCCGCCGTCCCCGAGTCCTCGCCGCAGGTCCTGTTCGGTCTGCCTGACTGGGGCTTCGGGCAGGCCATCGACTGGCGCTACACCGCCGGGTCGCCGGAGGAGCCCGGGCCGGCCGACGTCTGGACCCGGGTGCGCGTCCCCCTGGTCGCCGGCCTGCCCCTCACCGGTCTCGACCGCGCGCTCATCGCCGCCGATGCGGCCAACGGCATCTCCGTGGAGCTGCCCATCGACAGTTGGTGGTCCATCCCGCCGGGCATGACCACGCACCTGACCCGCGAGCCGGACGGCGAATGGGTGCACCTGGCCTGCCGCACGCAGATCGCCGCCGACGGCATCGGGCTGTGCCACGGCGAGCTCTCCGACGTACGCGGCTCGATCGGCGAGGTCGCCCAGCCGCTGCTCGTGCAGGCCCGCTGACGAGGCACCATCTCTTCACCTGGCCATGCGGACGGGTCTGCCGGCCCGACTTCACCGCCCACCTCCACCGTCCCCCAGGAGGCCCACGTGACCCCGCGCATGCACCGCTCCCACCGCGTGGCCGGCGCGCTCGTCGGCTCCGCTGTCGGCGACGCCCTCGGCGCCCCGTTCGAGTTCGGCCCGCCCGAGCTCTTCTCGGCCCACTTTCCCTCCCCCGCCCGCGGATTAAAGACGGAGATGTGCGGCGGTGGCTCGCTGGGCTGGGAGCCGGGTGAGTTCACCGACGACACCCAGATGGCGCTGCTCGTGGCCACCTCGCTGGTGGAGCGGGACGGACTCGACGAGGCCGATGTCTTCGACCGGTTCCGCGCGTGGGCGAAGGCCGGACCGCCGGACATCGGCAACCAGACGCGCGCCGTCCTCGGCTCCGGCCGGCCCTGGGACATCGCCGCGGCCGAGCACTTCGCCCGGTCTGGGCACGCGGCGGGCAACGGCTCACTGATGCGGACGACGCCCGCGGCCATCCGGTTCTCCCGGGAGGGGCGCGAGGCGACCATGGACGCCGCCCGGCAAATTTCGGCGCTGACCCACGGCGACCCGTCGGCCGGCGAGGGCTGCGCGGTCTTCCACGAGCTGATGCGCGTGGCACTGGACGGCGGGGACCCGCTGGCGGCGATCCCGACGGCGCTGGAGGCGGTGCTGCCCGAGCACCGCGAGCGGTGGGCGGCGGTGCTGGCGCCGGACTGGACGCCTGACCAGGCCACCGAGTCGAACGGCGCCGTGTGGCCGACGCTCGGCCAGGCGATGTGGGCCCTGCGGCACGGGCGGGACTTCGCCCAGGTGTTGCGATTGGTCATCGACCTGGGTGGCGACACCGACACGGTCGCCTGCGTGGCCGGCGGACTGGCCGGGGCCGTGTATGGGATGGGCGGCATCCCGAGCCGATGGGCCTCGGTGCTACACGGGCGGGTGCCCGGCCACGGCGAGAAGGTATGGCGGCTGGCCGACCTGCAGCAGCTGGCAGCTGCGCTGGACGGCGGGGTGCAGCAGAACTACGACCCGGGCGTGATCCCGCGGATCGGCCCGACGGAGGTGCTGCCCGGCATCTGGGCCGGGAATCTGGACGGCGCCCGCTACAGCGACGAGGACTTCGCGGTCATCTCGCTATGCCGGCTCGGTGAGCCGTTTCCGCACCCGGTGCACCGGATGGCCTACATCGCCGACAACGACCACAACGCCGACCTCGACGTCATGCTCGCCGACGTCCTGGACGACATGGCGGCACTGCAGGAGGAGGGGCACCGCTTGCTGGTGCACTGCCACGGCGGCGCCTCCCGCACCGGGCTGGTGCTGCGTGGCTGGCTGGTCCGCGAGAAGGGGATGTCGGTCGAGGAGGCGACGGCGCACGTCGCCGAGCGCTGGCCGCACCTGGGCCTCTGGAACGACAGCTTCACCGCCGCGCTGGAGCGCCTCGCCACGCAATCCGACGAATGTCACCGATGACCGCCATGGACATCAACAAGGTAGGCCGGCGAGCGACCGAACAGGTTGTCGACTGGGACGACGCAACGCGAAACCTCACAGCGATTTAGGCCGCCTGCTGAGCTACGACTCAACCGCCTATGCCGAGCTGCGGCTAGCCACCGGGCCATGGACATTAACGGCAGCCCGACGCCAGCCCGAAGACAACGCGTCAGCCGGTCAGAATCGGAGTGACCGAATACACCGAGCGCCGCAGCCGTGGAAGGTCGGGACTTCCACGGCTGCGACGCAACGGGGTACCGCGGGACGAGCAGTTAGACGAGCACGCTCTCGGGCTCGTCTGTCTCCTGTCCGGAGGGGTCTACCGCACTCGCCTCTTCGCGACGGGTGGCGAAGACGCTGCCGATGATCGCAGCGATGATGACCAGGAGCCCAGAGAGGCCGGTGACGTACTCGCTGATGTGGAACCGAAGCTCCAGGAACATGATCGCGGCGAGGATGCCGATGGCCCACATCGCGCCGTGTTCCATGTACCTGTACTGGTTCAACGTGCCTCGGTCGACCATGAAGATGGTCAACGATCGGACCCAGAAGGCGCCGATACCAAGCCCGAGGGCGATGACGAGGATGTCGCTGCTGATTGCGAACGCACCGATGACACCGTCGAAGGAGAACGACGCGTCCAGGACCTCCAGGTACATGAACGCGGCGAATCCTGCACCGGCGACCGCCTTGGTGGCGTTCCCGGTCGCGTTGGTCACCGTCTCACTCGACTCGTCGTCGTCCTCGTCCGACTCCATGAGTTCGTTCAGCCCACCGATGAGGAGGTAGGTGAACAGACCCGCCAGGCCCGAGACGAGGACGGTGCCGTACTTCTCCGGGTCAGCGATCTGCGAGCCGGCGTAGATGGTCGCCAGCGCGATGATGACCGACAAGTAAGGCAACTTGCCGGCCTTGGCGAGCGGTCGCTCCAGCCACGTAAGCCAGTGGATCTCCCGCTCCTCATCGAAGATGAAGTTGAGGAAGATCATCAGCAGGAACGTGCCACCGAAGGTGTAGATCGCCTCGGCGGAATCTTCGACGTGCGCGGCGTAGGCGGCGGAGTCCGTCAGCGCAAGATTCCACACGTCCCCGATACCGAGGCTGGCGGTGATCGCGACGAGAAGGATGGGGAGGAGCAGTCGCATACCGAAGACGGCAATGAAGATGCCGACGTAGAGGAACAGCTTCCGCCACAGCGGACTCATCTTCGTCAGGACCTTCGCGTTGACGACCGCGTTGTCGAACGACAAGCAGACCTCGAGAACACCGAGGACGATGACCGACAGCAGCGCCGCCGGACCTCCGTACACGGCCCCGACGACGAGGGCTGTCGCTGTCAGGAAGATGGAGAAGCCGAAATAGCGAAGCATGTGTAGTCCCTTTCTGGCGGCGAACATGTCGTAGGCCACCGCGCGTAGTTCTGCTCCCGACGGAGGAAGGCGGCACAGCTGATGCCATGACCCTCTTCACAGGCCGGGTCGACGGGAGGGGCCTGACCGCCCGAACCGCGGTTGGGCGAAAGTTGCGCAGTCCGGCCAGCTGACCCATTCGCCGTGACTATCGGCAGGATCGCGGGAGATCTGAAACCGAACCGGCTCAGCTGTTCGGCAGGTGCGAAGTCGAAGACCCCTCAACCTTCAAGAGTCCACGGGCGCTCCTGCGTTGACCGCGTACGCCGCCCAGTGGGACGCCCATCTCAGGATGTCGACGCCAGCCTGGATGCCAGTGGAGGAGACGACGTCGACCGACGGCATCTGCCAGCCCGACTCGGCGATCTCACCGTGTCCAGGTCGGACGCCCCGGTCAGCGGCGGCAAGCATGGTGATGTCCAGCAGCGAGTCACCGGCGGCCAGCGTTGTCGTCGCGCCGGCGCGCCTGGCAACTTCCCGCATGGCTGCGGCTTTGGTCAGCGGACGAGGGACGACGTAGAGCTTCCGCCCCTGGAGCGACACGACCCACCCAGCGGGGCTGGCCCATTGTTCGAGCCGCTGCACCACGTCCGCTGGCATGAGCGCCCGCTCCACGACTCCGTAGCAGAACAGATCCGAGGCGGTTCTCGGCGGCTTGGCCCACGCAGGGTCACAGGCTCGCGTCAGGGCGGTGAACGCCTCGTCGAGGGGCGCCACCGTGTTGACCGCAGTGCGAATGTGCTCGGCCCAGTCGAGGTCCGGTACGCCATCCACCAGGAGCACTCCACCGTTCGCCGCAATGGCGAATCGCGGCGGCGAGTCGGGCAGCAGCACGCGCGCGAACTGCTCTGGCGTCCGGGTCGTGACCGGTACGACGACATGATCGGCCACCAGGCGGGACAGCAACGCCAGCCCGGACGCCGTCATGAACGAAATCGCTCGTCCGTCGAGGTGCTCGACCGGGACGAGGTCCTCGGGCGGGCGTGCCCCGGCGGCCAACCGCGAGTAGATCAGGGTCCGGTCGAGGTCGCTGGCGATCATCACTCGCGGCGTCATCCACGTTCCAACGGATCAGTGCGCGGACGCACGATGCCGACGCAGGAGTAGGCCATGTCGTCCACCAGCTCGACGGCAGCGCCACGCTGGTCCGCGAGCACGAGCACATGCTCGAGATCTACGACGGCGTCCCGGCGCATGAGAATCTTCCACGGCACCCGACGAAGCAGCACCCGCGTCGTCTCGCCGACGCCAGGCTTGACGAGATTCACGTCCCCCACTCCGTACTCCCCCGCCAGTCGATGCACCGTCTCCCACCCTGCCCACGTCGGCGTACGGTCCACTGCCCGCAAGACGGGGAGGTCCGCGGCCACCCGCCCCGTGACTGCGGCGAATTGTTCGCTCACGACATCGAGGAAGAGATCGGACACATCGTTCGAGGCGAGGTCGGCGTAGAACTTCGCGCCATGGAACTGGCGCGGACCGATCAGGTCGTCGTTGAGGACGGTTCGCGAGACGAGGCCTGAGACGGTCGAGTTCAGGCAGGCCGACGGAATCAGGAAGTCTGCGCGCGTTCCGAACAGCCGCACGCACCGCCCGGGGTCCGCCAGGACCGCGAGGTCGGCGGAGAAGCGATGCTCCGAAGACAGCTCCAGCGCGATATTCGCCTCGGCGACGGCGTCGGTGAGCTCCCGAGCGATCGCCCCCTTGCCCGTCCACCCATCGACGAAGACCACGTCGGCCGGGTGGTGATGGGCAGCGAGGTACGCGAGTGCCACCTGGTCGATCCCGCGGCCCCGAACGATCGAGGCCGCGTAGTGCGGCAGGTCTAGGCCGTGGACCAGACGAGCCCACCGCCGCATCAGGATGCCGATCGGCGTCCCCGCCCGTGCCAACGAAACCAAGACCGGACGTCGGCTTCGCTCCGTCAGCACCAGCTCGGTGACCAGGCCTACGGCGTGCGCCAGGGCCGGAGCCGAAGACCTCAGCGCCCGGGTGAAGAGTTCCTGGTATTCGGGCCCGGGTTGGTACTCGACCGGCAGGGAAGCCGCGTAGTGAGCCCGCCCCGATTGGATGGCCTCCTCCCGCTCCTCGATAGGCGCCTCCAAAGAGGCCGACGACAAGTCGGTGAGTAGCCAACTGACTTCGTCGGTGCGGTACGAACCGAAGGCAGGTCCCTGGAGCGGAGTCGGCAGTGTGTGGACTTCGAACAGCGTCACCGCATTGCCTCCGCGGTAGGTCGGTGGCTCGGCACGGCAAGCACGTAGACAAGTCCAGGAACGACGTCGGCCAAGAGTTCCGGCAGGGGAACTGAATCCGCAGGCCATGACCGGCTCGCGTCGTCGATCACCAGGACGACCACGTCGAACGGCGCTCCTCCGATCGAGGGCGCGACGTTGTAGGCGTAACGCAGTCCGGGGCCGTCGGCGGGATCGTCGTGGCTACCGAAGGTCAGTACGGTGCGGAGTGCGTAGCCAGGGTCGTCCACCGGAACGACGGGTGAGCGGGTGGTGCTGGAGAAGAGCACCTGCACTCCACGGTCCTCCAGAGGGCCCGCCAGCTCGCAGGCGATCCGCATGGGCAGATACATCAGCTCTTCCATGCCGAGCACGAGCAGCCGGCTGCCGGAATGCTTCGGTATGACCGGCATCAGTCCACGAGCGCACGCACGGACGGCGTCCTCGAATGCCGACCGATCTGATGAGGTGAAGCCGTGTCTGGCACCGTCCCGGACGTCGCCAGGCCACCGCGCGGTGGTGGGCGCCTCGAACAGTGAGCCTCCCGCCTCCGCTCGCGTGATCGGAGGCTGCCGGTAACGGACGACCAGTTCTCGACCGCGGGACAAGGCGTCGGCGGGTAGGTGGATCCGCCCGGTCGCTAGCGCGACGACGTCCACTCGGAGACCCATGTCAGCGGCGAACTCATCGAGCAGTCGGCGGTCCTCTGCTGAGCGGAGATCGACGAGCGCCGCCACCAGGTAGCGGTCGCGCGGTGCGACTGCCTCGACCGCGCGAATGGTGTCCATGACGGTAGCGCCGGTGGAGAGCTCGTCGTCTACCAGGACCAGCGGCCGGGGGCTGGCCAGAAATTCGGGATCCTCCGGGAGCAGCAGGTGGCTGGTGGCGTGCGAGTGAGTCTCCTCGAAGGCACCCACCGGCGCGACAGCCGACGCGGGCCGGCGGGTGGAGTGCAAGTAGTCGGCGAAGAGGGCGTCCGCGACGGAGTGACCAAGTCCGGTGGCCGTCTCGGCGTACCCGAGCACCAGCGCGTCGACGGTTGGCATGTCCCCGCGATGCCGGTCGCAGAGAGCGAGCAGCCGGTCCGCCTCGGACCCGTCGGCCCCGCTCAGCGCTGCCTTGATCAGCCTGCCACCCTCGTCAGCGAGCCCTCCCGCAACCCCGGAGAGGCGGTCGGCAACGAGCGCGCCGAGCAGTCGGCCCGTGCCGTAGACGAGCCGGGGGTCGGCCGGCACGTGCTTGCCGAGAACCCGGCTGACCAAGAGGTGGGCGCGCTTCGGGTTGACCCGCAACGCCATGCCGACCAAGTCCTCTGCGACAAGGCCACCGACTCCTGAGTCGGTGTCCACCTCGACGCCGAGCCGGTCGGCGGCCCAGCTGCCGCTCCACACCGCCGCCTCGGTCACGCGGTCAGCCCCGCACCCAGCAGGTCGACGAATGACGTGGTACGGCGCGCGACACCGAAGACGCGAGATCGCCGCAAGATGTGTGCTGCCCACGCCGCGTGTGGCTTGGACTCGTTCATCTTGTTCCGGAGGGCGGACGCTGCAGCTCCCCCGGTGGCTTCGGTGCCGAGGATGTCGACGGCGTCGCTGTACTCCTCGTGCGTCACAACCGACAACGCATGAACCGCCGCCACATGAGACGGGTGGATGACAGTCTTGCCTACGAGGCCATTGGCCCGGTCGAGCACCACCTCACGGATGAGGCCGTCCAGATCCTGCGCGATGAGGTCGGCTCGCAGCGACCGTTCCTGGTGATCGGTGAATGGCGATTCGCGCAATTGTGGCTTGAACAACCGCTCCGGGCTGGGAAAGTACTCCCAGACCGGACCGGTCACGAGGATGCCAGAGCCGTCAGCTCGCCCGAAGACGTTGACGATGTCGGAGATTGCGTCGGCGACGACGCGGATGTCGTACGCGGTCAGCTCCCGGCTGCGGCGGAGGCCGTAGACCGCTGATAGATCGGTAGCACCGATGCGCATGGCGAGGACGTGCCTGCTGTAGTCCTCCAGGAGGCTTCGCACTCCAAGCAGCGCCGGCAGCCGATTCTCGACGTGGATGATTTCGGGTGACTCCAGCACGGGCATTACCCGCAGCAGCCGACCTGTGCGATCCGAAGCCGCCACCACCTCCTCGAGGAACGCTCCGCCGGTTCGGTCCGTGAACTTCGGCAGGACGAAGCCGGTCAATACCGGCAGGTCTCCGCCCAGCCCGTCGACGACAGCGGGGATCTGTTCGGGGGATCGGACGCGGACGAAGACCATGGGACCGTCGGGGTCGAGCGCCGCGTAGTCACGCAACTGTTGCACTACGTTGCGCTGCGCCTGAACGACCTCGGCGTCGGGAATGGCATCTTCGAGGCAGACCACCACGCTGAGCACGCCGGCGGCCCGCTGACGATGGAGATCCTTGGCCAGTGCCGGCCGTGTAGCGGGGCTGTAGAGCGTCGCGCCGAGTGCGAGCGCCAGCACGGAGCTGTCGTCCTCGGATGTGAACGGCTGCGGCGGGAGGTGGAACAGCCGTTCCACCTCCTCGCCGGACAGGTGGTCGAAATGACGCACGGAAACCTCATCGGGGGACCACCGTGGACTCGGTGGGGCCGCAGTGGGCGGCGGACGGGCAGGGGCAGGTGGACACGTCCAGGTCAGGAACCCGAAGGGAACACCGACTGGCGAACCGTGGCGATCACAAGACCGGCGTGGAGCTGTCGGCCCACGTGATGCGGTCGTAGCCGAACGCGCGTGCAACCTCGCGCACGGTGCCGGAAATCCTCTCCATCTCCGCACGTAAAACGAATTCACCGGCGATGTTGTACAGCGACAGCAGCGCGACCGGACCGTCGTGCTGGCCGAGATCCAGCGGCAACTCGACTCGGCCGCCACCGAAGGTGCTGATGCGGAGGGTGCCTCCCCAAGCGAGTTCTCGGCCGGACTCCGAGAAGGCGTAGACCAGCAGCCGGGAGAGCGAGGTCGACTGTCGCAGGTCGACGGTCAGCCGTTCGTACTGTTCCCACGTCCCGGTGATGACCGGACGGCGAGAGCCGGGCGGTGCCACGGGGATGCCGGTGGCCCGTTGCACGATGGACGATGTTCCGTCCGCCAGCTGATACACAGCGCCGAGTCGGATGTCCCCGACCGCCGGGGAGCACACCGCCTCGATTCGGAGCGTCCCGATCCCGGACTGAATTCGGTCGAGAGTGACCGTCGGATCGCGGGGCACCAAGATTGTTCGGCTCTCCGGCGCGACCCTACGAACGGACCTCCGTCGCACGAGCGGCGCATCGGGCCCCGGAAGGGCTGGCGCGGGCGCCGGGTCGCTGGTCGACAGGTCGAGTGACGACGTAAGCGACGACCCGCCTGTGCCGGTCCCACCCGATGGTGAAGAGAGGTCGAGAGGATCAGGGGGCGTGGGCGGTGAGGCATGCGCGGACGACAGATCCAGCGACGTGAGGGAGCGTGGTTCGATCGTCGGCGACGACAGTGGGGCCCTTCTCGTCCGTTCGGGGCGTGCGACTCGGCCGGCGAAGAAGTCCGCGACCGCCGAACCGGCTGAAGCGGCCGCCGTGGTCGACCCCGGGCTGCGCAGGGTCCGATGCCGGAGCCACGGCAGGTCGCGTCGAGGCGGCCCGTAATGAGGGAACCGGGTCATCACAGTGGCAGCCCGTAGTCCGACGCGATGCCTGTGATGCCGCTGGCGTACCCCTCGCCAACCACCTTGAATTTCCAGTCCCCGCCGTGCCTGTAGATCTCGCCCAGCACCAACGCAGTCTCGCCAGCGAGCGCAGTCGTCAGGTTCTCCGAACGGACCAGCTCCCGGTTGCTCGATGCCTCCCTGACGCAGACAGCCATCTCTCGCAGCTGTCCAAGCGTTCGCCGCTGCGCGGTCCCATCGTTGAGATAGACGACGAACACGATGCGGGCGATCTCCGACGGGACGTCGAGCAGGTCGATCTCGACCTGCTCCTTGTCTCCCGCAAGCGCCGTCTCCAGTTGGCTGACAGATAAATCCGGCGAGGTCAGCTGATTGAAGAAGACAAAGTGCTCGGCGGACGGCGCCTTGCTGGCGGTATCGCACAGAACGGTGCCGAAGACAAGGTTGTCCTCGAGCACGCGTTCCACGCCCGCATTCCACGAGACGCCGACGACGATCTGCGAGAGCCCGGGGATCTCGCGGGTCAGTGCGACGTTGGCACCGCGGCTCATCACCGCCATGAGGGTTTCACCACTAGAGGTCCAGGTCCGATCCGGAGAACTTGCTGCGCAGGAAGCTGCCCTGCGTCATGAGTGCGTCCACGTCCTGCTGCTGGGTGGCCTCGAGCACGGCCAAGGCTGAAGACTCCAGCGCGTCCAGCTGCTCCATGAGGGATTGGGCCGGCGTGCGGCCCGATGGGCGCGGAGCATCGACCAACGCTGCGTCCACCGCGAGGAAGCTTTTCACCGTCGTAGGGAGGTAATCGGTCACCGTGCTGCGCACGGAGATCACCGCGTAGACGTCGAGCGGACGCACCTCTGACGTGTCGACGATCTCCGCGAGCACGTCAGTGACCCGGCGCGCAGCAACTACGGCAGACAGCGGAAGTCGGCCCGCAGCGGCATTGACCAGCCGATTGACCGACGCGATTGCTGAGCTCAGCGCCTCGGGGCTGTCGGCCGGATCCTCCGCCAGGTCCGCTGGGACCAAGGTGGAGACCTCTCCCCTGCGGAACCACGCCATCGTTTACCCCTCCTCACGCCAGGATCCGCCGAGCTGCAGTCGTCGGCGGATCCTGGCAGTCTCAGCTACCGGCGAGCTCGTTACGACGAGTGCGCTCCAGGTAGGGCTGCGCCCGTTCGATCTGACCCTCCAGTGCTTGGACGGTCTGCGCCATCGAGTCGACGGCCTGCGCCCGGAACGTGTCCAGGGCGTCCATCGTCGCGAACACGTTGTCGAAGGCAGCCTGAAGTTTCGCGACGTCCACCGTCGAGGACGCGGCCTGCTGGTTGATCGCCGCGCCCTGGATCCGCAGCTGTTCCGAGGTGGACTCGATGAGGTTTGAGGTCACCGTGTTCAGCGCCGTGATCTGATCGAGTACCAGCTTCTGCCGGCTCAATGCCTGGGAGACGATGACGGCGGTCCGCAGCGCCGCGATCGTCGTGGTCTGTGCGCGGTCGACACCGCGGATCAACTCGATGTTGTTCCGTCGGATGAGATCGAGGGCCATGTAGCCCTGGACGGCAACGGCCATCTGCGTCTGGATGTCCTGCCGCCGCTGACGCACCGGGAACAGCGCGTCGGATCGGACCACGTTGGCGTCCTCGGCACGGCCAGCCGCCTCGAGCTCAGCAATCTTCTCCTCCAGCGCCGAGTCGAGGGCAGTGGCGAGCTCGTTGTACTCCCGCAGCTTGCCCATCAGCGTCCACATGTTGGCCTTCTCGGTCTCGATGGCCGCGTTGTCCTTGCGCAGCTCGTCCTGACCGGAGTCGAGCGCCTTGATGATGGCGTTGAGGTGCGACTGGGCCGACTTGTACTTGTCGAAGTAGCGGTCGATCTTGTCGCCACCGGGCAGCCACTTGAGGATCTTCTTCACGCCAGTGAGGTCCGAGCGCTTGGGGTCGAGCTCGGTCACGGTGTGTCGCAGATCGATCAGAGTGTTGGCCACCCGGGTCTGCGCATCACCGCTCTTTCCCTTCCCCACAGCCGCGGCTGGACGCTCCAGCATCCGGTTGGAGACGGCGGCCGACGACCGCATCTCACGCTCACCCAGGGAGGTGATCGATCCAACCTTTTGCGTGAAGGCCGGTGACTTGGTGTCCAGTGACACCAGCTCGGCGACGAAGGCGTTGGCCTTGCTGCGGAGCTCGACGGTCTTCGCGTCCTCGAGAGCAACCGCCTCGGCCGCCTGCTCCGGGGCCACCACTACGACAGGCTGTGGCGGGGCGAGCACCAGCGCCCCGGTACCGGTGGTTGCCGAGGTCGCGGCGGGCGGGGCCGTGGTGGAGCTGAGGTCCAGTTCGGACATGGTTGTTCCTCCTCGAGGACGGTCGCGATGTCGTGGGGAAGAGCTAGAGCGCCGCGGCCAGTGCCGGGAGCAGGTCCTTGAAGGTCCGCCCAGTCGCAGGGATGCCGAGGGCCGTCATGTCCCATGCAGCCCCGTTTCGGCTGACCTTGGCCATGATCTGCGCGTTGTGGCGGCCGGAGCCGCTGAGGTCGTATCGCGCGATCTCGGCGCCGTTCGTTTCGTCGATCAACCGGCAGAAGGCGTTCTCGATCTGCGAGAAGTCCTGGCCGGTGAAGGAATTGACGGTGAACACGATGCTGGTGACTGACTGCGGCAAAGCCGTGAGATCGACGCGGATCGACTCGTCGTCGCCATCGCCCCGGCCAGTGAGATTGTCACCGGTGTGCTGGATCGAGCCATCTTTGCTCTTCAACTGTCGGAACCACACCTGGTCGACAAGGTTGCCCCGCGCATCGAAGAGCAGCGCGGATGCGTCCAGGTCGATCGACTGGCTCTTGAGTCCGCCGAAAAAGCCCTGCTTCTTGACGGCATCCCATCCAAGGCCCATGCGGACCCGCGTCAGTGTTCCACCATCCCGCTTGGCCAGCGAGACCTTCTGTCCCTTGCTCAGGCTCACGCTCACGGTGCTCCCCATTCTTTTCGACTTAGGTTGATGCGCACTATGCGCAAGCGGTCGGGCATGTGACCCGGTCCGCTACTTGGTGCCCCTCGACCAGCGCATCCCCCAGCCGTATGCCTGATCCAGTTGAGCCTGATTGCCGTCGATGTAACGAATCTCTCGGCGGACCGACAGGTCCCCATTATTCGGGGTGAGGAGAGCGATTGCGCACATAGGCGCCCCCGCCCGAGCCTCGTCCAGACGCACCTCGATCTCAGGACCGGCCGCCGGGAACAACGTCACGACGCCGTCAGCGGCGGCCCAATTGGGCACGCCCTCGTAGATGTAGGCGAAGATGAGCACCCGCTGGATAAAGGCGGCGTGGTCGAGGTTCACGAAGAGGTTCTCGCCCGCCGTGTTCGAACCCGAACGGTCGTCGCCATCGAGCCAAATGGTGGGCTTGCTGACACCCGGGGCCGCTGCGCTGAAGGCGTTCCCGAGAGCCTGGACGACTCCCTTGTTGCCGTCCGTGAACTCGTACAGACAGCCCAGGTCGAGGTCGATGCCCGTGGGGCGCCGGAACAGGCCTCCACCGCCCGACGGTCGGGCGTTCCAGTTCAGATTTACCCGCAGCATGCCGCCGACGACGCCCTGCTTGGTCAGAGAGACGGACGGCGATGCCTTCGTCAACGTAACTTTGGACAACGACACACCGCCATTCCCCGGCTGCGCGCTGCCAGGAGCCGGCGACCGCTTGGTGTAGTCGATTCCCACGTGAACTGCCTCTCGCGTTCGAGCGCCAGCGATTCCGACGCCGTTGGATTGATTATGGGCGACTGCAGATGCAACTAGTCGCCGCCCGCCTCAGCTAGGCCTTCCCGAGTTCCGGTCCCGAGAACTCAGGTGACCGGAGAGCGGCGAGAACCAATGCCCCGCAGTCGCTCACGCGTGAGAACAAGGTCAGCACGCGTGAGCGTCCTCGGTCGCCTGCCGGCGCCTGCCCTCCACCGCGTAACTGTGGAGGGCAGGCAACTCGCGAGTCAGCCGACGCTGACGCCGAAGTCGCGGGCGATACCGGCCAACCCCGACTGGTAGCCCTGGCCGACCGCCCGGAACTTCCAGTCACCCCCATGCCGGTAGACCTCACCGAAGATCATGGCCGTCTCCGTAGAGGCATCTTCGGACAGGTCGTAGCGTGTGATCTCAACCCCGTCGGCCTGGTTCATGACGCGAATGTAGGCGTTGCGGACCTGGCCGAAGGACTGCCTCCGGCTCTCCGCCTCATAGATCGACACCGTGAAGACGATCTTGTCTACGCTGCTCGGTACGCGCGCGAGGTCGACCTTGATGGACTCGTCATCGCCGTCACCCTCGCCGGTCAGATTGTCGCCGGTGTGCTCGACGGAACCGTCCGGAGAGGTCAGGTTGTTGAAGAAGACGAAGTGTTCGTCGGAGAGCACCTTGCCAGTGACGTCGACGAGCAGCGCCGAGGCGTCGAGGTCGAAACTGGCCCCTGATGTCGTCCGCGCGTCCCAGCCCAGCCCGACCAGGACAGCAGTCAGTCCTGGTGCCTCCTTCGTGAGCGAGACGTTGCCGCCCTTGGAGAGGCTGACACTCATGTGCATTTCCCTTTCTGGTGACGTGACGACCGCGCACTGGAGCTTGGTTCCGTGCACGACCGCCGCCTGGAGCCCCGTGACGTCTAGCAACCGCAGCGCTACGGAGCGGCCGCCTTGTCTAGCACGCAGCTAGGACGGATCCCTAGCAACAACGCGACGCCTGGGACTCGTGTTGGGGAGGAGCCCAAGCCTGCGCGGTGGAGGTCCGGATCAGAGGTTGATGCCGAAGTCGCGGGCGATCCCGGCCAGACCGGAGGAATAGCCCTGGCCGACGGCACGGAACTTCCACTCGGCCCCGTTGCGATAGAGCTCACCAAAGACCATGGCGGTTTCGGTTGAGGCATCTTCGGAAAGGTCATAACGGGCGAGCTCACTGTTGTCCGCCTGATTCACCACCCGGATGTAGGCATTCCGCACCTGACCGAAGCTCTGCCCCCTCGTGTCAGCGTCGTAGATCGACACGGGAAACACGATCCGGTGCAGATCCGCAGGTGCACCCGCGAGATTGACCTTGATCTGCTCGTCGTCGCCGGCACCCTCACCGGTCAGGTTGTCGCCGGAGTGTTCGATCGTCCCGTCCGGCGAACGGAGATTGTTGAAGAACACAAAGTGCTCGTCAGAAACCGCTTTCCCTTCCGCCGTGCAACCGATCCCAGAAGCATCCAGGTCGAATGGCTGACCATCCGTCGTGCGGGCATCCCAACCCAACCCAACCGTTACGGATGTCAGCCCTGGGGCCTCTTTGGTGAGTGAGATGTTGCCGCCCTTTGTAAGGCTGATTCCCACGTGCTTCTCCGTTCTCTGATACGAATCTGACCGTTGTGGGGGAATCCCGGTGCGTGCAGATGCGAGCAGATCGCTCGGCGCCGAAGCCCAACACCCCTGCTTGCTACGGACTCGAGCGGATCGTAAGCGCCCCCCACCTCAGAGTCACGCAGCCCGGTACGTCGCCCGCCCCTAGGGCAACAGAGGTCGCTGACTCCGCGCCCGTGCCAGCCAGCCGGCCGCTGCGGTGACCGAACCAGGGGGTGCTTGATGACGTCATTCGCATCCGACGCCGTCCTGGTTGCCGTCGAACTTGGGCTGCCAGCCGGGCTCGCCAGGATGGATCGGGGCGGCACCAGCTGCACGAACGGCAGCGCAGTTCTGGTAGTGGACGCCTTCCGCCGGGGGCGGAGTGGACGTCGGGGAGGCCGTGGAGCGTGAGCTTGGCGAGGGCGCCGTCGCGCCAGCGTTGGAGTTCGCCGTCCGGTCGCGGTCGCCCAGCCCACCAGACGGCAGCGGCTCGTCAGGGCACTTGTCGAGGACCGTCGCGATGGCGTTTCTCTCCGCTCTCGTCACCCAGAGCCCGTAACTGGTCTTCACCGCCACCTGACGAGCGACGTACGCGCAGCGATACGCGCGGTTAGGAGGCAGCCAGGTGGCAGCGTCACCGTCGCTCTTCTGCATATTCAGCGGACCGTCCACAGCGAGAAGGTTTAGGGGGTCGTTGGCGAAGGAGGTTAGTCGCGAGGCGTCCCAGCTCTGAGCGCCCTTCTGCCACGCGTCAGACAGCGCCACGACGTGATCGATCTGAACGGCCTCGCTCGTTTCCGACCCGCGCTGGAAGTGGATCGTTCGCCCCGAGTACGGCTCGGCCAGCGTCCCGGTCAGCACCAGGCAGTCACGGGTACCAGGCTTATACGTCTCCGCGTCGAGGTCTCTGGCGAGGATGTCGTTGCGGGTATCGCAGCCGTTGCGGTCGATGTCCGCCCACGGCTCGCCGAAGAGGTCGCGGTCGTAGCCGGTGCTCGGCGCTCTTCCCTTCACCTCGAGAGAACCCAGTGCGGCAAGTGCCGACGAAGCAGGCGCCGACGTGATCGCGTCGTTGGCGGCGGTATCGCCCAGAAGACCCGTCGACGCATCAACGCCCGCTCTCTCAGGTTGCTCGACGACACCTGCGGGCGGGTCGTCATCCGCCTCGCCAGACGGAGGAACGACGGATGCAGGGACGTCGATCGCATCGGACGAACCATGAAGAGGGGTGGGTCCGGCCACGGCACCACCAACGAGCATGGTGATCATGCCAGCAGCCGTCACCACCACAGCACTCTTTCGGCTCCGAAGGCGCATCCAGCGGACGCGGCCGACCAGGATGCCGAGCGCGCCGGTGAGACACACGAGCAGGCCGGCGGCAAACACCAGACCGCTCAAGCCCTGCGACAGGTAACCCGCGCCCAACATCGTGACTGCGATTAGTACGGAGATACGGCGGGTCGCCTTTCGTGGTCGCGAGCGGGACCGGTCGGTCATCGTCATGCCGGCTACTCCCCCCGAGCCGCCAACCAGATGGCGTGGTCGACCTCCCACGGCGTAACCGGGCAGGTACCGTTGTGGCTTAGGAAGGCCGCGACGTCGATCAGTAGCTGCTGTGCGACCTCCGGGTCACGGACGCCATGAGGAGCCAGCCACCTCAGGACCATCCGGTCTGGCTTGATGCGAGCGTCGTCCCCGCAAAGCATCCAGAAGTAGCCCCGGCGGATGCCGTACCGCCCTTCACCACGGACGCGACGCATCCCGTTCTCGATGGATGCGAGCAGCGGCGGCGTCGCCAGTGCGCGGTTCGCACCGTCGAGGTCACGGATCCCGTGGTCCAGCAGCACACGGGTGTAGCCGAGCACCGCCTGCGCCTTGGTGACTCCGCCCCGAGTGGAAGTCCGCTGACGGTTCCTGGCGACAGCGAGTAGCGCGTGCTCATCCGGGAATCGGTCGAGGAACCGATCCAGGGGGTAGGCGTCCTCCTCCGGCACGCTCGACGTCAGCAGGGCGCCAGTAGCCCGGTCCTCGAGGACTCGCCGCACCAGCGGCGCGACCACGCCGTCGTATCGAGCGCCGATGCTCCAGACCGCGTCCAACACGCACGCGGACAAGCTGGCCCAGCGCTGCTCGCGCGGCCGGGGGCGGAGCACTGCGACGCGCTCTGCGACGTTCGCGACCACGTCATCCGACGGCGGAACGCGGAAGAGGGTCGTAGACGTCATTGGTTCAAAAACTCCCCGTTAAACTCGGCCACCCTGCCGAGGCCCAACGGGACCCTGCCACTTCCAAACGACAGTTCCCGCCAACCACCCGGCGGCATCACCGTTTCGAGTGCACACGCTGGATCAGCCACCTCGGCGGGCACGCCCGCCCCAAAGCCAACAGCAGGGGACCGTGTCCGGCCACCGCGGCCTGGACTGCCTCTCACCACTGGATGACGTGTCCGGACGCGACGCGCCCAACTCCGAGACGCCGGAGGGAGCGGATACTCCCGGATACGTTCCGCCCGTGGGAGATCTGCGCAGCGGGCTATATGAGCACGTCGTTACCGAAGGCCTGAGAGGTGACCTCGCGACGACGCCCGGGGACCTGCTTCAGCTCGGCGCCCTGGACCCCGCGGACGCCCACGAGGCGTTGACCCGCCACATCGCCCAGCTCGCGAGCCGCGCGCTTCGAGCTGCCGGCGGCGGTGACACAGCGGCGATCAGCCGCCAGGTCGAGCTGACCAATCAGATCGTCCAGGCCATCGGCACCCTGGCGCCAGCGATCGCCGACGAGAGTGACGTCGTCGCAGGCCCCGCGCGGACCCTCCTGGCCGTCGCGACGCCCTCCGGCGTCCCGGGCGCTGTCACGTTCCCCGAGCGGCCTGCTGTTCCGCTCTCCACTAGCGCCCTCCTGGTAAACGGCCGGGGTCAGCCCCGCATCGGCTACGAGGTCATCCGTGAGCTGGCGTCAGCCGACGACGTTGATCTGCTCTGCGCCTTCATCAAGTGGCAAGGGTTGCGCGTCCTCGAGAAGGCGCTGCTCGAACTGCGCGAGCGTGGCGGCCGGCTGCGCGTCATCACGACCACCTACATGGGCGCTACCGACCAACGGGCGCTCGACCGCCTCGTCGAGCTCGGCGCGGAGGTCAAGGTCTCCTACGAAACGCGAACCACCCGCCTACACGCCAAGGAGCCTGACCCGGTTCTCCGGACACGTCGGGTGTGGTGATCATGCCGCCGTCTGGGCGGCGATGTGAAGGTGCTCGAACTCGATGGGGCTGCGGTAGTCGAGGGCGGAGTGCCGCCAGCGGGGGTTGTAGAAGGCTTCGATCCACTCGAAGATCGCCGAGCCGAGGTCGGCCCTGCTGGTCCAGGTCTGTCGGTCCAGGAGTTCGCGCTGCATGGTCGACCAGAACGATTCGATCATGCCGTTGTCCACGCTGGAGGCGACCCGGCCCATCGAGCCCAGCAGGCCGGCGGCGCGCAGCCGGTGGCCGAAAATCCAGGACGTGTACTGGCTGCCGCGGTCGCTGTGGACCACGGCACCGGGGTCGGGACGTCGCCGCCATCGGGCCATCTCGAGGGCGTCGACGACCCGCTCGCACCGCATGTGGTCAGCGATCGACCAGCCGACCACGACGCGGCTGAACACGTCGAGGACCGCAGCGCAGTACACCTTGCCCTCGGCGGTGGGGTGCTCGGTGATGTCGGTGACCCACAGCCGGTCCGGGGCATCGGCGACGAAGCGACGCTGCACCAAGTCCTCGTGCACGGCCGGCGCCGGACCCGCTCGGCGGTGTTTGCGCCGGTGGCAGACGCCGGCCAGCCCGCCGGCGCGCATCAGCCGAGCCACCCGCTTTCGACCGCAGGCCACCCCGAGCCCCAGACGCAGCTCGGCGTGCACCCGTGGCGCACCGTAGGTCCCCCGCGAGGCGCTGTGGACCTCGGCGATCGTCGTGCTCAGCTGCTCGTCGGAGACCTGGCGGGCGCTCGGTGGCCGGTTTCGCCATTCGTAGTAGCCCGACCGCGAGACCCGCAGCACCCGGCAGGCCACCGCGACATCGACCAGCAGGTCGGGGTCATCGGCGAGCTCTTGGACCAGTCGGTAGATCATTTTGGGCCAGGGAAGGCCTCCCGGGCAAAGTAGGCACTCGCCCGCTTGAGGATTTCGATCTCCATCGCCTGCACCCGGTTCTCCCGGCCCAGCCGCACCAACTCGGCCCGCCCATCGGTGGACAGCCCTTCGGCGCGGCCGGTGTCGATGTCGTCCTGCTTCAGCCACCGTCGCAGGCACGACTCGGCGATCCCCAGGTCGTGGGCGATCTCAGCGATCGACTTCTCCCGCCGGCGAGCCAGCTCCACCGCTCTGCGACGGAACTCCGGTGGCTTGGCTGCAGGCGTCCAGGACTCCTCTCCCGAGGCGATCCTCGCCTCAGATCAGGTGTCCGGGAAACCGGGGCAGGCTCCGTCGCCCATTCCTGCGGTGCCTGGCGTCTACGGCTGGTGGTTCGACCGCCTACCGGCGCCCATAGACGTCACTGGGTGCCATCGAGTCGACGACTTCGTCCTGCTCTACACGGGAATCAGCCCTAGCTGGCCGCCCGCGAATGGACGCCCTCCAAGCCGGGGCCAACTGCGTCAGCGCATCGGAACGCATTACTCAGGAGATGCCGAGGGTTCCACGCTGCGAAAGACACTCGGCTGCCTGCTCGCCACAGAGCTCGGCATCCAGCTGAGGCGGGTCGGCTCGGGCAATCGCCGCACGTTCGTGGACGGCGAAGAGCAGCTGACGACATAAATGTCCGACCACGCACGTGTCAGCATTGTCGCACGAGAGAGGCCGTGGGAGCTGGAAGACCGGCTGATTAGGCGGCTCGACCTCCCGCTCAACCTCGAGGGCAACGCGAAGAACCGCTTTCACCCGGAACTGGCTCGCATCCGGAAGCTGGCTGTAGCCGAGGCGGATGCGCTTCCCATCCTTCCCAACCCCGGACGCCGCGGGCGGCTTGGCCGGCATCATCCACCGATACGGAGACGAGTCGGAACCCAACCGGGCGTTGACCATCAGCCTCCGCTCTCTCCAGCCGACCTCGACTGTGCTCGCCGACGCTCTGGACGACCATGACGACGCTGCAGGCCGGTGCGCCGAAGGAACTGTCGGTCAAGGAGGCGACGGCGCATGTCGCCGAGCGCTGGCCACCTGGGCGTGTGGAACGACAGCTTCACCGGGGCACTCGAAGAGATCGCCGGACGTCAGCAGCCCAAGCAGCAACCTTGACCCGGTCTGGCGAGCGCGAGTGCGTAACTGAAATGGGGCCCTTCGGCTCGGTCCCGCCCTGCAGACAGGCCCGTGACATGCAGGATGGCGACGTGTCGCCCCGTCGGATCCGCATGCATCAGGTTCTCCGCTACAGCAACGACGGCGACGCCGCCTCGCCGACGCTCGACGGCTACACGAACTATCACTGGCTCACCTCGCCGCCAGGAGGTGGCATGCCACGGCTCATGCTGGACGCAGGCATCAATGCTCCGGCTCCGACTGACGCACCGGACGCCCGCAGACGATCCGTCATCGGAATACGTTCCAGCCCGTGGAAGGCCGGACACGACACCAATCCTTGGCACGACGAGTTCGATCTGGACCACGGGTACGTCCGCTACTTTGGCGACCACAAGCCCAGTTCGCCGGGCCTTCCGGGGACCACCCCGGGAAACAAGGCACTATTCGAGGCGCTGTCGTTCCACGCCTCCCCGGACCCCGCAATGCGCCGACTGGCTCCTCCCCTGCTCCTTTTTCGGTCCGTGACGGTGAGGCGCGATGGGCGCACGCTGGTCAAGGGCCACATCGAGTTCTGTGGCGTTGCCGTCATCGATCGACTCGAGAACGTCGTCCAGCGGGACCCGGCCACGCAGACCGGCTTCCCCAATATCGCGCTGGACCTGGCAGTGCTCAGCCTTGCCGACTCCG
The DNA here is from genome assembly GCF_054051175.1 of Blastococcus sp. SYSU DS0753. Taxonomy (NCBI): domain Bacteria; kingdom Bacillati; phylum Actinomycetota; class Actinomycetes; order Geodermatophilales; family Geodermatophilaceae; genus Blastococcus; species Blastococcus sp. SYSU DS0753. Next base: position 85,196 of record NZ_JBJHAT010000002.1, read on the forward strand.
GGGAGACACTCGATCTTCGCTGGATCGATGACCGACGAAACCCGGAACTGACAGCTGATCAGGCCCTCGAGCACGCCCCCACCAGCTGGCGCAGATGGGTGGCCGACGGCTCGCCGTCCCTCCCTCGGGTCCGTAGGCGGGTGCAGACGTCCCGCATCCGCAGCCGCGAACAACAACTCCCGGAGCCGCGCACGCCGGGGGCCGATCTGCTCCAGACGGTTTACAAGTTCTTCGACAAGCGAAAGCACGCCTTCGAGATGCTCGCATCACAGATCGCGGCGGAGGCCATTGGCGGACAAGGGGGCACATACCGCGAGGGTTGGCTGTCGCGAGCAGGTGGCGACGGCGGCCTGGACTTCGTGGGCCGCCTCGACGTCGGGTCGCCCGGTACCAGCACGCCCCTCGTCGTCCTCGGACAGGCGAAATGTGTACAACACGAATCGTCGGTCAGCCCCGACCAGGTGGCCCGCGTCGTCGCCCGGCTCCGCCGCGGATGGGTAGGCGTGTACGTGACGACGGGGTGGTTCAGCAGACAAGCACAGATGGAGATCGTCGATGACGAGTACCCGATCATCTTGATACCGGGCATCGATGTGGCGAAGCACGTTCTGGCTCTTGCGGACCGGACGAGCAACGGCGATGTCGATGCAGTTCTGGTCCGGGCGCTGGACAGCTACCCCGAGGCGGTTACACACCGCCGTCCCGAAGAAGTCCTCTTCCGGTGACCATCTCGGCACGCCTGACTGTGCGGCGGCACGGGAAACGTGCGGCACGGGAAACGTTTGCAGCAACAGGCCCAGCCGCCCCACTGGCCCGTCTCACCCCATGGGCTCTGTCGCCGGGCTGGTCGTCGCTGAGTAGTTGCACTTCGTGACTACCCTCGCGTCGACGCACCTACGGAAGGGGGCTCGTGGTGACAGCCGCGGGGGTCACGGGCGAGCAGGTCGACCAGCTGTACAAAGTCTTCCAGACGATCACGCAGGCGATGACACCGCACGATGCGGTGAAGAGCCTGCAGCAGTTCGGCGCGAACGACACGATGATCCGCGCGGTTCGGGAACGCCATGAGGCCGAGAGCCTGCGCATCCGGAACCTCGATGAGCCGGCTGCCGTGTACCTGGACGGCCGCCAGACCTGGTACACGGGCCCCGACATGGAGAACGACCGCAACTGGCCTGCGCTCGTGAGCTCGATGAAGCGCAAGGACTTCGGCGACGACAACATCGCCTCGATCGACAAGTCGTCGACCAAGATCGTCTCTCTTCTGGACCACCCCAAACAGAACGAGTTCCGCACCCGTGGGTTGGTCGTCGGCTACGTCCAGTCGGGAAAGACCACGAACTTCACCGCGGTCATGGCCAAGGCCGCGGACAAGGGGTACAAGCTGTTCATCGTGCTCTCCGGCATCCACAACACCCTGCGCCGGCAGACACAGGTGCGCCTGGTGAAGGACCTGGTCGACTCCAACCCCGGCCAGTGGCACCAGGTGACCAGCGAGGCCCACGACTTCGTTCCCCCGCCCAACCCCAAGGCCTTCTTCGCCGCCACCGATCAGTGCCTGCTGCTGGTGGTCAAGAAGAACGCTGCGGTACTCCGCAAGCTTCGGACGTGGCTCGGGAAGGCCGGTGAGTACCTGGAGAACTGCCCGACGCTAATCATCGACGACGAGGCGGACCAGTCCACTGTCGCGACAGCGAAGATCAACCCTCTCCTCTACGACGTTCTGGACAAGTTCCCCAAAGTGGGCTACGTCGGCTACACGGCGACGCCTTTCGCGAACCTCCTCATCGACCCCTCCGCGGAACAGGATTTCTATCCGCGTGACTTCATCGTCAACCTCCCTCGGCCGAACGGTTACCACGGCACGGAGGTGCTGTTCGGTCGCGACCTGCTCGATGGCGAGGACCCGGCGGACCTGCCTGGCGGTTACGACATGGTCAGACGAGTCCCTGACGACGAGGTGGACGACCTGAAACCGCGCAACAAGAAGGAGGCCGCCGACTTCCAGCCCGCTCTAACACGCTCACTGCAGGCGGCCGTCGAATGGTTCTGGCTGGCCACGGCTGCCCGCCGCGCCCGGGGTGGCGGTAACCCGCACTCGACGATGCTGGTCCACACCACAACGGAAACGGGCGTGCACGAGGCCTTCAAGCAGCCTCTGCTCGACCTTCGAAACTCGATGCTGGACCGAATGGGTCGCGGGGACGACCCGACGATGGAACGTCTGCGGTCGACCTGGGAGCGGGAGACAGCAGACGTTCCTGCCGCCGAGTTCGGCGAGGAGAAGGTCGAGTTCGCGACCGTTCTTGAGCACCTTCCGGAGGTCGTGCGGCAGACCCGAGTGGTGATCGACAACTATCGAAGCAGTGACAGGCTCAACTACGAGTCGGGGCCTGTCACCGCGATCGCCGTCGGCGGGAACACCTTGTCGCGCGGACTGACCCTGGAGGGGCTGGTCTCGAGCCTGTTCGTCCGGGCCGTCTCGGCCTACGACACCCTTCTGCAGATGGGCCGTTGGTTCGGTTACCGAAACAGGTACGCCGACCTCCCGCGGATCTGGATGACGGACGAACTCGTCATGTGGTTCAGCCATCTGGCGACGGTCGAGGCCGACATGCGGCGCGACATCGACCGTTACATGCACAACCCCGCCGAGACGCCGATGACCTTCGCCGTACGACTCCGGTCCCACCCCAAGATGAGCATCACATCGAGGGCGAAGATGAAGTCGGCCGTCCTCGCGCACGCGGCCTACGGCGGAACCCTCGTGGAGTCCCGCTTCTTCGACGTGAGCGAGAGTGGGCGGGGCGTACTCACGGAGAATGCCGCTGCTGCCAGGGCCCTGGTTGCAGCCGCTCGGCGGCACGGCACCGACGAGACGTCGAAACCGGAGACCGCGCTCTTCACGCAGGTGCCGCTGGAGGACGTCACTGCCTTCCTCGAGCGCTATTCCTTTCATGAGCGCTCCGAGGACGGTGACCGCGGGCGCCTGATCGACTACATCGGCAAGCGAGCTCGACAGGGCGCCCTCCAGCGCTGGAGCGTGGCCGTCATCGGAAGTTCTCAGGCCAAGTCGGCCACGGGTCGATGCAGGCTCGCGGATGGCGTCGACATCCGAATGGTCAAGCGCGCGCGGCTCGGGCAGCCGTCCGAGGTGACCCCGAACCCGGTCGCAGACATCAAGACACTGTCCAGCCGTAGGGACGAGAGCATCGACCTCGACACGGGCGGAATCGACCCTGGCTCGCGGCAGCAGGTCCTGGAGCTCCGGCGGTCCCAACGACCGGACGAGGGACTTCTCCTCCTGTACCCGATCGAGCCCAAGTCCGACACCCAGAACACTGGACGCCGGCCGCTCGATGCGCCGACCGACGACGTCGTCATCGGCGTTGCGCTTCTTTTCCCCACCCCCAGTGCAGGCAGCTCGGACTCCGAGGTCGAGTACTACAGCGCGGACCTGTCCGGGGTGAGCGTGGAGGAAGAGGACATCTCCGTCCTGGACTATGACGACGAGGTCGCATGACCGTCCGCCCCAGAGATCTCGATGTGATCTGGAATGCCGCAGCCGGTCGTCCCGTGGCCACCACCTTCCGGACAGCACCGGTGGGCATCGATACGCCGCAGGGGCCCGTCCAGGCAGGGCTCGATGCTCAAGGACACCGACACTTGCTCGTGCCCCTCGGCGCCAGGCACACGCTGCAGGAGATGCGGGACGGTGACGCCGTCGTCCTTCGACGGCGAACGTTGGAGGACGCGGAAAGTCTGCAGACCTACGCCTCCCTCGAGCTCGTCGATGAGGGGCTCGCGGATCTGTTCCGTGCCTTGTGCGTCGAAGTCATCGAACGCATCGCCGCGGCCCCCGACCGAGCCGTCGCCGCACTCCGTGAGGTGCTGAGGGAGTGGCGCGCTCTTCTTGCGGGCAACGGCCGCCTACTCAGCGCCACGGCCTTGGCCGGCCTGTTCGGGGAGCTGCACCTGCTCCGATCGGCACTGCACCGCGACCCAGGTGCCGTGGCCTTCTGGACCGGTCCCAACGGCTCCGCCCAGGACTTCCACCACGGTCGCCATGCCGTGGAGGTGAAGACGACGACTGCTCCGGAGGGGCGATCGGTCCGAATCCACGGAGCGGACCAGCTGGATGTCCAGGCGCCGGGCCGACTGCTGCTGCACTGGCTGCGCGTTCGCTCGGACCAAGGCACGTCCGTCCCGGAGCTGGTGACGGAAATTCTGAACCTGACGGATGACAGCACCACCTTGCGTCTGCTGCTGCACAAGGTCGGATATCGCGAGGCGGACCGGCAGGTCTACGACCGCACGAAATTCGAGCTGCTCGAGGAGCGGGTGTACGAGGTGGGCCCCGGATTTCCACGTGTCACGCCGTCGGGGCTCACAGGGGACGCCGCGGTCGCGGGCCTCGGCTCCATCGACTACACACTCGACCTCGATGCCCCCTCCGCGGACGCTAAGCGGGTGGGTGTGGAGGCGGCGGACTTTCTGCTGGAGGCACCGTGATCACACCGCGCTGGTGGTCCCAGCCCTTCCCTCCCACCGGCGCCATTGCGTCGGAGGGCATTCGTAACCAGCTCGGCCGGCCGCCGGTCGATCCCCTGACGGTCTTCGTCCGGGAGACCGCACAGAACTCCTGGGACGCCCGCCTGCCCGATATGGAGACGGTGTACCGCCTGGAGTTGACGACGGTCGCACCCACCCACCGTCCGACATGGGAGCGACTGCTCACACCGCCGACCGGCGTGCAGGAGCATCTCGAGGTCGGACGCGCCGTACGGACGCCCAACCTCCGCCTCCTGTCGGTGGTCGACCGGGGCACGAAGGGGCTCGGCGGCCCGACCCGAGCAGACCAGCTCGCAGACGGGCGACGCGACTGGATCTCGTTCGTGCTCAACGTCGGCGAGAAGCGGGACACCGCCCAGGGCGGCGGCACGTACGGCTACGGCAAAGCCGTCCTCTATCGCCTCTCCCGTGTCGGCACGATCCTCGTCTACACCCGCACGGCCGACGAGCACGGAGAGCTCTCCTCCCGCCTCATCGGGATCGCGCTCGGCAGCTCCTTCGACAATCGCGGTCGCGTCGACGCCGAGAGCAGACCCTTCACCGGGCGGCATTGGTGGGGCGACGTCCGTGACGACCATGTGGAACCGCTCCTCGGCGAGGATGCCGACGAGGCTGCTCGGTCGCTGGGACTCACTCCCTTCGGCCCCGGGGAGTCCGGTACGACCCTGGTCGTCATCGACCCCGACCTGGACGAATTCGACGACATGGACCACGCAGCACGTCATCTGGCCGACACGATCGCGTGGCAGCTCTGGCCGATCATGCTCCCCGAGCGCGGTGCCCAGCGCCTGACCCCGGAGGTCGTGTCCGCCGGAGTCCCTCACCCGGTCCCCGACCCGTCCCGGACCTACCCGCTGCGGATGTTCGTCGCGGCGTACCGCGGCCTGAAGTCGGACGGCGCAACCACGCTCGAGAGTGGCAATCCGAGGAAGCGTCTCGGCCGCTTCGCGCTCGAGCGCGCGGTGGTCGTTCCCATGGCTCCCGGTGCCGCTTCCATGGCCGCCGGGTTCGCCGGGGTCGAGGGCGATCCGCACCACGTGTGCCTGATGCGTTCCCCCGAGCTTGTCGTCCGCTACTACGAGGGCCCGACCACCAGTTCGGTGCACAGCGTCTATGCGGGCGTATTTCGCGCCGACGACGATCTGGACGAGGTCTACGCCGCCTCTGAGCCCCCTACGCACGACAACTGGGTCTACGAGCAGTTGACCGGCCCCGAAAGGACATTCGTCCGGGTTACCTTCACCCGCCTCCGTGAGCAGCTCGCCGTCTTCCGGGCGCCGGTACAGGCGGCAGTCTCCACCAGGTCGCGCACCGCCCTGGGAGCCGCGAGCAACTACCTGGGAGGTCTCGTCGCGGCCGCATTCGCGCACGTGCCGGAGAACGCGACCGCTTCTTCGGGCGCACACCGTTCTCAGGGCGCCGCAACCGCCGGGGCCACACCACGCGCCTCATCCGGTGCAGTCGACGACCGACGGCCGGCTGCCTCCGCCAGGGCGCGGGTGACGACGCTTGTGGAGCCCCACCTCGAGGAGATCGAGGGAGCACTCGTGGTGGTCGCCCGGTACGGCATCGATGCCGTCGGCCCCGTCCGGTTGGAGGCCCGACTGGCCGTCGCGACCTGGGAGGGACGTGAGGACGAGCCCCCGGCCGGTGCCGAGCGGCCTCGTGTCAGGCACTGGAGCACCCCCCACGGCGTCGTCACGGGCGACACGTGCACGCTGGTCGGGCCGACCGAGGTGGACCTCGTGGTGACCCCCGTGCCGGACACCGCGACCGAGATCGGGCTGGTTGCGACGCCCTCGACCGACACCGTTCCTGCGAGTGCCACATGACACGCGTCTTCCCGTTCCTTCGCCCGCCCAGCGACGTCGTGACCGTGGGCCCGTGGTCCCGTCTCACCCCCGACGGGGGGGAACCCCTCCCCGACACGCTCACCGACTGGGACTACAGCACCACGCTGTCCCTGCATCGACCGCTGAAGGTCGACGGTCTCCGCCTGCGCCGCCTCAGCGGTCTCCCGGAGGACGCGGCCATCGACCTGAGCGTCCAATGGTTGGCCACGAACTCGGCGCTGCGCGGAAGGGCCTGGCGCTCCGAACTTCCCGCCGACGACGGCTCGGACATCACCATCGATCTGTCGCTCCCCGGGGACGACCTCGGAGGAACCCTTGAACTCATCACCAGCGCCACGCTCCGGCGTCCCGCTCCAGGGTCATCCGTGGCAGCGGCAACCCGGCCCGGCAGCGTGCTCTGGTCGGACCGCCAGCGCGTGCTCCTCGAAGGCGACAACACCCTCTTCCCCATTGCGACCGCCGACTTCCACGACCTGCCGTATCCCACCGGCGCCGGCTGGTATCTCCACATCGAGGAGGACCTCGAGGCGGCCGCCCTCGGTTCGATCCTGCTGGTGGTGAACGAGCGCCACGACGTCGTCATGCAAGCAGTCGAGGCGGCCTCTTCTCCCACGGAGGCCGATATGCGGGTTTTGTCCGCGCTGCGTTCTGACGTCCTTCGTGTCCTCGTCGAACGTGCGCTCACGAGCGAGGACCTGACCGAGGAGAGCAACTACTCCGTCGGCTCGCTCGGCGCCCTGCTCGTCACCGTCGTCCGTAACGCCTTCCCGGCCTTCTCCATGGAAGCGCTGCGGCGAGAGCGACAAACGGCGCCCGCCCTGTTCAGCAGCCGGCTCCAGGAGAGCTCACAGATGCTGGTGGGCTCATGAGCGTTTTGTACCCCCGGCTCTTGGGCGACGCCGCGAAGAAGCTTCATCAGGAACACCTGCAGTCGTCGATCACCGAACTGAGCGGCCAGCATGCCCTCCGCCATCCTGCGGCTGTCTTCGCTGCCACGGGCGGCCGACGCGTCACGCATGGCGAACTGCAGCAGTTGCGCGACGACGTCCTCGATGCCGCCCGCCGTGCCGGCTTCCCCGACGAGGGACGGCGGCAGAATCGGGTGTCGTTCGACCTCGAGGTCGCCCAACTCCTGCACGAGAGGTGCGGCCTGGTCGCCGGCGAGGCCGCCGTACGACCGATCTGGGCGTTCCTGGCGCTCGTGCTGCTGCCCGACGTCTCCTACTGGCGCTACCCGCGGCCTCCCGGGGACCGCGTCCTCGGCACGGACATCACGCGCCATGTCTGGGGACGACTGTGGTGGCGGGCGCACCTCTTGGCCCTGCCACGGGAGTACGACCGGTACCGACTGCTCGAGACCTTCGGCGAGGCCGCCTTCGACCAGATCTTCGCCCGCCGGCGATCGATCGGCGGCAGCCGAGCGCTCGTCCGAACGATTGCCGAGATCTGGCCCGCAGTGGACCACGGGCGAGTACCCGAGCGGGAGGTGCTCATCGACGTGCTGAAGCGCCTGTCCCGTTGGGGTGCCGTCGTGGAGTTCGAGTCGCTGGACGACGACGAGCTGCGACGTCAGGTACTGGACGCCGCGAGCGAGTCGGCCGCGCGCTTGCGCGCACGGGCACCATCCGAAGGACCACGGCACGCCGGCGTCCGATCAGGGCACTAGGCTCCGCGCACCACGTGCTCGATGACGTCGACCGCGGCCCTCGGGTCCTCGTGCTCCCAGAAGCGCAGCACGGTCCACCCCAGCTCGCCGAGATGCTCGTCGGTGTGCCTATCGCGCTGCTCGTTCCGCTCCAGCTTGGCGACCCACCACTCGCGGTTGGCCGTCGGAGTGGTGGCGTGGACCGGGCAGGAATGCCAGAAGCAACCGTCGACGAACACGGCGACCTTCCGGCCGAGGAAGACCATGTCGGCCCGCCGTCGTGGCAGTCCAGGAAGCGGGGCATCCACGCGGTAGCGCAACCCCCGCCGGTAGGCCTCCCGGCGGATGGCGACCTCTGGGGCGGTGTCCCGCCGTCGCGCCCTGCTCATCCGCGCCGCCACTTCGGGGCTCGATGCCGGCGGACGATCGGTCACAGTCCTTGCCGCCGCTGTCGTACCACGGCCGTATCCTGCGCCGGCCCCGCGACAGCGGCAGCCGTGGACACCGGTTCGACGACCGAAGTGTCAGTCGGCGCGCTTACCGTCGCCCCCGACTCGCGATCGATAGGGTCGCGACCAGGAACGCGGGCGCCATCTCCAAGGCGGCCGCGCCGGTTGGAACGGTGGGGGCTACCTCGGTGCAACAAGCTGACCGCGAGGCACATTCGAGCCAGTCAGGCACCCGACCGCTACGGGTGATCGACCTCTTCGCCGGCTGCGGAGGCCTCACGGCCGGATTTGCGTCGACAGGGCGATACACCCCGGTCGCCGCTGTCGAACACGACCTCGCAGCAGCCTCCACGTACGCCGCCAACTTCGGCGAGGACCACGTCTACTGGGGCAAGATCGAGGACTGGGTAAAGGGCGAACTGCCGGAAGCGGATGTGGTCGTCGGCGGGCCTCCGTGTCAGGGCTTCTCGAACCTGGGCAAGCGAAGCCCCCTCGATCCCCGGAACGAGCTGTGGCGTCACTACATGGAGACGCTCATCGCCGTCCGCCCGAAGGCCTTCCTCATTGAGAACGTCGATCGCTTCGGTGCGAGCGATCAGTTCCAGATGCTTCAGCAGGAGACCCTCCCTGGGGGCCTGCTCGAGGACTACGAGATCGACGCGCGCCTAGTACGCGCCACCGACTTCGGCGCGGCACAGCTTCGCAGGCGGTTCATCGTCATCGGGACTCTCCGCGACCTTCCTAAGATCCTGGTGCCGACCGGTTCGGTGCCGAAGAACGAGTGGAAGACGGTGCGACAGGCCCTGGAAGGTCTCGCGCCGGACGTGGACCCCCGGGATCAGCTGCTGCCTTCGGCGACGACACAGTACTTCGGGAGGATCGTTCCCGGCGTCTTCAAGTCGCCCGACCTTCACATCACCCGCAACTACACGGACAAGTCATTGGAGCGATTCGGGCACATCCGCCCTGGTGGCAATCGGCTTGACCTGCCGGACCGCCTCAAGGCTCCGTGCTGGATCGGCCATGACAAGGGCTCAATGGACGTCATGGGTCGGATGCACTGGGACCGACCCTCAGTCACAATCCGGACAGAGTTCTTCAAGCCCGAGAAGGGCCGCTATCTGCATCCTGACGAGCACCGCGCCATCACTCATCACGAGGCTGCCCGACTACAAGGGTTCCCCGACGAGTTCCAATGGTGCGGATCGAAGCTCGAGATTGCCCGTCAAATCGGTAACGCGGTGCCGGTAGAGTTGGCAGGCGCCTTAGCAGCACATATCGCGTCCGGAGTTTGACAAACTTCGACTAAGGCCTCGATCGCTTCCGCGTACGTTTCGCGGCGAGGCTTGGCCTTGCTCCCAGCCTGCAGAGACGCTTTCGTCGAACGACAGGGCTCCCGACCGCACTAGTCAGCGGCTAGGCCGGCCAATATCGTGATCACAGCACGGTCGGCAGCGCGACAGCCGGAGACGGAGTCCCAAGTCTCGGAACGCTACACACGATGATGCACCCCATATCGAGGGGCGATTCAAGAACCATCGCGGGCATCTGTCACCCCTCCTAGTATCTCATCGAGCTTCTCGCGATACGCCGCACGAGCAGTCGTGCAAAAGGGCGCCGCAGCGGAGGCGTACTTCTCTCGAACACGGCCCAGCTCCGCCGCCACCGCGGCCCGACCGTCCCCTGCACGACTAAGCGCGTAGCCCACGGCTAGCCGGACCTCTTCCTGGATCTTCGCCCTTTGCTCATCGAGGAAGGCATCGTCAAGCTTGCACACGTCAATGGTTGCAACGCCCCGAGGGCTGGAGTTGACCGGGGCGATAACACCGAACAACCCGAATTGCAGGTGCTCTTCCGGCTTATCAAAGTATGGATTCAACAAGAGTGGTTGCTCGATTGCATCCAGAGCCGATATGTCGCTGGGGTCGGCGAGATCGTCCGGGGAGAACACGCGCGAGCCAGCAATCGGGAACTGACTCCCCTTTCCTGTCCCCGAGTTGCAGCGGTCGCACGCCGGGACCAGATTTCGCCAGTCGTAAGCTAACCAGTCGTATCCGCCATGCTCCACACCACTTTCGTCCTTCACACGTTCAAGCTTCCCCTCCGGGGCGCGCACGGTGACGGCACCTTTAGGTCGGTAATGCTCGGCCGCCCCAAAGGATCTACCAAGCAGCCATTCACAGTAGGCGCACTTGCCGTAGAAGACATGCTCGAGGAGCCACTCCTTCAGTTCTCCCCAGATGCGAGACTTGAGGTCCTGGCCCTTCTCAGCGTCAGCGAGAGCACTTCCCGCCTTCGCCAACCATTTTTCGAAGTGCGTCCGCGCTGGCTCGGCAAGCGCATCTGGGTCGAAGAATATCGCGCGCACCTATACACCCTCGCGAACATCCGCCAGGATAGAGGCAGCCTCCGACACAAGCGCAGCTTTCTGCTCCGGAGTGAGGCGGCCTACCTTCTCACGAAGAGCAATTTCCAGCAGTTCCGCAGCTTCGCGCCGAATGGCGGATTCCGCTACTCGAGGAACACGCTCTCCCAGCTCCGCCTCGAGACGAACCAAACGACCCGATTCCTCAGATGTCAGTTTTGGGGATCGAGCGAGTAGACTCTTGTACTCTTCTATGCGGTTAGCTGTAGAAACGTCTCTACTCTCCGCCAATTCGAAGGCAAGGTCGGTCAAGATCTGATCCGCGCGCCAGCCTTGGTAATCCGGAAGGTGCACGGCCGTGACTACTCCGTCTTCATTTCGGCGTAACCGAACTATCTCGCCCGGCCGCATCGATCCCACAATTAAGGGCGAGTGTGTGGTCGCAATGAACTGAACTTTCGGGAAAATCGCCCGAACCCTCGGCACTATGACTCGCTGCCATTGAGGGTGAAGATGAGCATCAAGCTCGTCTATGAGGACCAGGGCGTGCGAGCGTCGGATCGCTTCGGGCGGCAGGCCTTCGCCGCCCGTCACTTCAATCAATCGCCGAAAGAGCGTTCCTACCCAGGATACTGTCGACAGAGTCCCCTGACTCAAGGAGTCCAACGGTACGACACCTGACCGTGTTCGCACAAGCAGCGACCATCCCTCAGGATCAATACCGGCGTATCGAATATCTAAGCCCGGGGTGAGGTCGCGCCAAAGATCGAATATCGCACTCAGGTGGCGTTGCGCCAGGGCAGCATCACCGAACGCCTCACCCCCTTCCGCCCTTACTGCTAGATTCGTCAACCATTGTGCGAGGTCATTCACTCGAGTGTCCGGCACACCACGCCGCAGGGATGACATGTCACTGTCGTCGGGCGCATCCCTACCGAAATCATCTGCGGCACCCGAAGGCCGGAGGATCCGCGACGTGCGCAAGGAGGAGAAGCCGAGGGTGAGCAGCTCTCCTGTCTGAACTGGCGTGGGACCACTGCTTTCGACAACCACGCCCTGGCGCTCGCGGATAAGCCGGGTAACGTATCGCGTTTTCCCGATTGTGAGCTCAATCTCGCCAGCCTTCGACTGTGAAGACAACAGTCGCTCGGCATCACTAGACCTCCCACTGCGATCGCTCAACGCTAACGCTATGGCTCTGAGGACGGTCGTTTTGCCCGCCGAGTTGTCGCCGAGAAGTATTGTCCAGCTCGGCGACAGGTCGATCGTCAGGTCTGGAAAGATGCCGATGCCCCGTAGTCGGACACGACGAAGCGGATCCTCCCGCAGCGACGGCGCTCGGGAATAGCTCGTCTGCATCGGGCGCCCGAGGCGGCGAACTAGGTTACTGATCCGGGCCGCCAGCGAAGATCCAGGGAGGTCCAACCATTCCAAGCCGTACTTTGCGCTTAGCAATTTGCGGTACGTCGCTTCATGGCGAGATCGACCCAAGAGGGCATAATGGCTGAACTCGGTGGTATTGGATGAGAACGCGAGCACTCGCAGCATCTCATCGATATCAAAGCCGGATAGTCCGACAAAGAGGCCGATATTGGTGGATAGTACCGACGACAGAAGTTCGCTAAATTCAGCACTACGTCCGACTCTCCGCTCAAAGTCGGCAAACGACAGGCCAATCGAATCCGGGGCTTTATTGTCTCCCCACGGCTTTAGAACCAGTCGTCGATACTGGGCAATTTTGCTTGGCGCGGGGATCTTGTCGGCGGGCGTCAAGACAAGCGTTTCCGCCGTAGAGAAGTCCCGTTCGAACCTGTCGTCCCAGAGAAGCGAGACAATCACTGAGAATGGATACTGGCGCAGGGCGCTCACGGAGGCGCTTAGGCGCTCAGGCGCGCCCTGGCTGGCGATTCGCTTCCACAACTCAGCGCGCGGAATCGTGGAGCCGATTAGATCCAGAAGAGGGTCAAATCCCGCACTTCCGGCACGGGGATCTACCGGGCCGAACTCGTCCGCGACACCTAGGAAATCCGCAAAGTGTCGGACAGCTTTGTAGCGGGGCGACTGGGCAGCCGGATCTACCTCCGGCCCCAAGATCAGCACGGACCTGCCAGCGCCGATCCCCTGGAGGAGTTCCTGCACGGCCGCAATCTCTGTATTCATACAGTTCCTCCGCTACAACTGAGGAGGACGCCTGGGCTGCTCGGCGAGCCGGATCGCAGGCGACCTCGATACCAAGTATGCCGTCCAGGCGGTCGAGGTATAGGAAGGCCGGGTGTAGCCGCGCCGGTGGCTAGACATGCGCTCTGGGGCGAGGCTAGCTTCCCGGAAGCGCGAGCCTCGTCACATGGCGGCAGCGCCTCGGTCGTGGCGCCTCACGCGCGAACCACGTTTAGTAGCAGGTCGCGCGGAGCCACACCGCCGCAGGTCCGTCGAAGGTTTTGCTCACAGCGTGCTTGCGGAATGCGAGCGCCTCAAGATCAGCGACGTCGGCCATCAGCTGACCAGCCCCCACGCGACATGGGGGATAGTGCGGACTAGGTTGCCGAGCGACGCATGGACCACATCTGCGCCGGGTGCTCGGACTGCATGGCGACGTCCCAGGGGACCGCGCCGTTGACGACCTCGTTGCGGAAGTTGCCGATCGCCAGCCGCGCCAGCTCGTGGTCAGCCGCCACGCGCTGAGTCAACTCGGCCGCCCGGTCCTCCACCGCGGCATTGTCCAGCGACTCTGAGGCGAGCCCGAGCTCGACGGCCTTGTCGCCGTCGAGCTACTCGCCAGAAGGCGCCATCGACGCGGCGGCCTCGCGGCCGAGCAGCCGGGACAGGATCACGAAATGGCCCCCACCCGGGTGCATCCCGCGCTTGAGGAAGCCGGCCAGCAGCCGGACGTCCTTCGAGGCGACCCGCAGGTCCGCCGCCAGCAGCATGTACATGCCTGCGCCCGCCGCCGAACCATGAGCCGCCGCCACCGTCGGTACCTTCACCTGCCGAGCCAGTAGAAGGAGTCGTAGATCTTGCCCATGCCGTGGAAGGCGTCGGGCGCGGCTGCGTCCTTGCCGGCCGAGGTCAGCGTCGCAATCTCGCCGCCCGCGCAGAACGACTTCCGACCGTCCGGTGTACCAGCGTGCCCACCTTGGGCTTGGCGTCCACCTCGTCGAAGGTCTCGATCAGCTCGTCGGCCATCCGCGGGCTCAGCGCATTGCTCCGGTTGGGCGCGTTCAGCGTCACGATCGCGACACCGCTGTCGACCTCCAGCAGGACCTCATCGGAACCCGACCACGAGCCCACCTTCTGCCGAGGGGCCGACTCCGACGTCGGTCACGACCGCCCGACAGGCATCACACCACGACAGGTGCCAGGTCAAATCGGCACCCTGATGGGGCGAGCGCTCAGTCCAGCCACCCGCAGAGGGAGTTGTGCTCCGCCAGCGCCTCGCGCAACGGCACGTGCCCCTTGTCCACCGGCTGTCGGATCTGCCGCTCGTCGAACTCCTCGTACTCACTGCCGCGGAGCCCCGGCGCGATCCGCACTGTCCCGTAGGGCAGCACGGTGACCAGGCGAAGGTCAAACAGCGTGTGCATATCCGCCCGCAGAAGAAGTCCGTTGCCAGCTGCATGCGACCCGGTCCCCCGGTACGGGCGGATGTGGGCCGCCTCCACGCGGGACCCAGAGATGCAGCAGGTCCGGTCGAATGCCCGAAGCAACCCCTGCCTGAATGCCTGCTGCCCCCGGCGGACCGCGATGAGCCGCTGGGCGTAGTCGCGTTCGTCGACCGTCGGCGGCACGTCGATGCCCGCGGCGCGGAGAATGTCGGCGAGCGCCTGCTCCACCGTGCTGGCCGGCGGGCCGAACACCTCAGCGACGGCCGCCGTCGATGCGTCGTCAAGGGCCGGAAACTGCCCGAGCCGGATGGTCGACCGCCGTCCAAGACCGGCCAACTCGGAAGCGTCCGCTCCGGCCATCGCCATCGGCACCGGTGGCTCGCTCAGCACGTCGATGCCGAACAGGTAGCGGTACCGCTGAGGCTCCGGCCACGGCACCTCGTTGACGCCGCGCGGCGCCCAGGCATGCGTGGTCGCGCGGCAGTGAGCGAGCCAGCCCTCGCCGCTCTTCCAGAGGAAGAGGTCGTCGCCGCGCCGCACCCGTGCGCCGCTACCGGAGGGCGTGCCCCACAACGAATTCGCCTTGGCGATGTCCCAGTTCGGTTCCGTACCCACGGCAATAGCGCCGATCCAGCCCGTCAACGGTCATGACCTCACCCGTGATCACCGGGGTGAAGGCATGTCCTGGCGGGAAGCCTGTTGGGCCGCGGTTCGCTACCGCCTGACGGCGGCGCAGCTATAGTGCGGAACGGTCAGTGCCGATCGGGTGCGACACCCCGATGGCCGTCGGCAGCAAAACGCGACTCGTTCGCGGCCAGCTTCTTCGCCGCCTCGGCCCCGAGGTCGAGTCCGGCGACGTCGGCCAGCCGGACGAGGTAGAGCAGGACGTCGGCCAGCTCCTCACCGAGCCGCTCACGCAGTCGGTCGTCCGAGACTTTGCGGGCAGAGGAGACAGGCAACCACTGCACCAGCTCCGCCACCTCCCCTACCTCGCCGGTCAGCGCAAGGGTCAGTGACTTCAGGTCGTGGAACCGGCCCCAGTCCCGTTCGTCGGTGAAGGCCCGCGTGCGTGCGGTCAGGTCCGCCAGGTCGCGCACCGGCTGAGTATGGGTCCACGGATGACGGATTCGACGCCACTAGGGTGACGGGAAAGCGGAACGACTGGCTTCCGAACCTTGGACATGCCCCCACCGCACGTTGATTCGTGCTGCCCGGGGACAGGTTCGTGCCACTCCTTCGTACGTCCGGCAGGGGTCTCGCCGACCTCGCGCGAGCCGGCCGCATCGGTTCCACACTGGCCACTCAAATGGCACACCGGATGAGCCGCTCGGCGTCTGCCGCCGAGGTCCGCTCCTGGGACGCCAGCCTCGCCGCACTTGCCGCCGACCTCGAGCAGGCCGGGCTTGAGGGGGTGGAGGTGCTGGCGGAGTACCAGCTGCCCCTGTCCAGCAAGCGGATCGATGTCATCCTCGCCGGCGAGCACCCGACCCGCGGCGGCCCCTCGTACGTCGTCGTCGAGCTGAAGCAGTGGACCAAGGCCTCGTTGTTCGAGGGCGAACCCGAGCTGGTCCTGCAGCCGAGCTACGGGAGCCGCCCGGTGCTCCACCCGGTCGCCCAAGTGCGGGCGTACGGCGAGTACCTGCTCGACTTCCTCGGTGTGCTGCACGGCAGCACCGACGTCCTTGCCGGTGCCGCCTACCTCCACAACGCCACCGACGACAGCGTCGCCGCCCTCCGCGGCTACCCGCAGGACGAGCTCGGCCGCTTCTTCACCGCTCGGAACCGCGGCGACTTCCATAGCTTCCTCCGCAGCCGCCTCTCCCCCACCAACGCCTCGATCCACGCCGACCGGCTGCTGCGCTCATCCGTCGCGCCGAGCAAGCAGCTGCTCGCGGTAGCGGCCGAGGAGCTGCGCACGCGAGAGCAGTTCGTGCTCCTGGACGAGCAGCGCGTCGCCTTCGACCTGGTGCTGCACGAGGTCGAGAAAGCCCGGCAGGGCGACCACAAAAGCGTCGTCATCGTCTCCGGCGGCCCCGGGAGCGGGAAGAGCGTCATCGCGCTCTCGCTGCTCGGCGAACTCGGCCGGCGTGGCATCCGGGCAGCGCACGCAACCGGTTCCCGGTCATTCACCCAGACGCTGCGCCGGGTGGCCGGCCACCGGGCGCCCCGGACCGCCGCTCTCTTCCGGTACTTCAACCAGTTCATGGACGCCGACCGCAACGGGCTCGACGTGCTCATCGCCGACGAGGCGCACCGGCTCCGCGAGACGTCGGCCAACCGGTGGACCAAGGCCGAGCACCGCACCGGCAAGCGACAGATCGACGAGCTGATCGATGCCGCGCGGGTGCCGGTGTTCCTCCTCGACCAGAACCAGGTCGTGCGCCCCGGGGAAATGGGTACCGTCGAGGACATCGAGAAGCACGCCCGGGAGAGAGGCCTCGAAGTCCACCAGATCGACCTCTCCACCCAGTACCGCAGCGGTGGGAGCGGCGAATACATCCAGTGGGTTGAGCGGCTGCTGGGCCTGATACCGGGTGGTCCCGTCCCGTGGGCCGGCGACGACCGCTTCGAGGTCCGGACGGCGCCCTCACCGTCAGCGATGGAAGCCGTCCTCGCCGAGAAGCTCGCCGCACACCAGAACGCCCGCATGGCGGCCGGCTACTGCTGGACCTGGAGCGACCCGCGCGCCGACGGGTCCCTCGTGCCGGACGTGCAGATCGGCGACTGGTCCCGGCCGTGGAACCTCAAGGGCGACCGATCGGTCGGCGGTGCGCCGCCCGCGGCCCTCTGGGCCAGCGACGACCGCGGCTTCGGGCAGGTCGGCTGCGTCTACACCGCCCAGGGCTTCGAGTACGAGTGGAACGGCGTCCTGCTCGGGCCGGACCTCGTGTGGCGCGGGGACCGGTGGATCGCCGTCCGCGGCGCCAACCGCGACCCAGACTTCCGCAACACCAAGAAGGTCAGCGATGCGGACTTCGACCTGCTCGTCCGCAACGTCTACAAGGTGCTGCTCACCCGTGGTCTCCGCGGCGTCTACGTGCACTCGACCGACCCGGAGACCCAGCGGTTCCTGGAGCACCTGGTCGGCTGATCCGCCGGACGGGTCAGCCGTCCCGCAGGATCACGACCTCCTGCACCCGCCGCGCGAGTTCCCCGTAGGTCACCGGCGGGCCGGCCAGCGCCTGGATCCGCGACAGCCGGATGCTGTGCTGCCCTGTCGCGGCCAGCACCTGGCGCGGCAGCACCCAGAACGATCACTAGCCGGCGTTGAGAGCGTCGTACCGGTCGTGCTCGACTGCCGTCAGGACGGCGAAGACGTAACCATCGGCGTTGTAGGCGTTGTAAGAGCCGGTCTCGCTGTAGCTGTGAGTGGCGGTTCACGTCCGGGCGGCGCTCAACCCGCCGAAGGTCACCGTTGACAGCCGCGACTGCTCCCAGGCCTGGAGGTAGGCGCTCGACTTCACCTCCAGCCTCAGCCCGTCGGACGTGACGACGTCGTAGGCGTGCCACTCGATCCGCGGCCGGTGGGTAGCGCCCAGCGCGCGCGACAGGTATTCGGCCAACATCGACCGCACGGTGTTGGACCGCAGGTCGGACATGCTCCACGCCAGAAGCCGCGGACAGTCGCTTCGTCACCGATGCCCTCGTCACCCGTGAGCAGTGCAGCCTCCGGCGGTCTGCCCTTGTAAGAATGACGCACGCCTACTGCACGGCCACCATGACGGGTACAGCCGCCGCTTCCTCCGGCCGGCTAGCCGACCGGACGTGCCAGCAGGTTCAATTCATCGCGGGTGAGCCGCTGGTCGGACGACGCCTTGCCGTCACGCAGCACTACTCCCTCGGAGATCAGAAGGTCGGTTGGGTCATCGGTCTTGCTCGGGTCTGACCAACTGAACCCGCTGGCGACGCGCCCGTCACGGTCGAGGACTCGCCAGGCGTGCGAACAGTCGACGCAGTTGGTGATGTGCTGGCCCAGCGGCTGGGCCGAGGTACCGACCACTGCCGCCAGATCGCCGTAAGTCGTCCAGCGCCCAGCCGGCAGCTTCTCCAAGATCCGGTGCATCAGGCCCCAGTCGAAAGCGCCGCGAGCGTCCCCGAGGGAGTCGGCCAGCGCTCGCAGTGTGACGCCCCCGGGTGTCGCCCACCAGCGCGGTCCGCCGAGTACGCGCGGACGCCGGCCAGTGCTCTGCTCCACGATGTGCTTGGCCAGCCCGGTTGGGCTCCATCTGCTTCCGTCCGCCTCCCAGGTGAGCCCCACGGATGGGTCGCCGTTGTACGTAGCGCGTCCTCGTTCGGGCTCTTCCGCGACCCAGGCCAGCACCGCCTGCCGCTCCTCAGGTGTGACCCGGGTGTCGGGCACGACGGTCAGCGTCGTCCCGATCGGCAAGGCCTCAGCGCTGATGAGCCGATCCAGGCTTCGCCCGCGCCGCGTCCGCTCTTCGGCGCGCGCCTTGGCGGCGGCGGCTTCCTGCCGAGCTGGGGCCAGGGTGAACTCCTCCAAGGCCGGCACTGGATACAGCCGCTCGAAGCTGCCAATGACCTGCCCGTCGGCCTGCCACACACTCACCTGCACAAGGCTCAAATCAAGGCCCATCTCGGATAGCCACACCGCCGTGTGCGTCACGATCCGCGGGAACGTTCCGGCGATCAGGACGATGCGCGGAGTCCGCAACGTCTCGGCGTCGAACTCCTCGACATGCTCGAGCAGGCGCTCCCGCGCTTGCTCTACGTCCGTTGGCTCACCACGAGCGGTCAGGAACTTGCTGTGTGCGTCAGCGAGCGTGTCGAGGTCAAAGCGCGACACCAGCGCGGCGTAGTTGATGGCCTGCAGATGCACGTCCCGGGCCTCGTCCCGTTTGAGCTCGGCCACCACCAACCGCCCGGAGGGTTCAAGCGCCAGCACGTCGAGCCGATCCTTGCTGGCCACGCCGTCACTGCCGCGCCACGAGTCGTACTCGGCGGTCACGACCAGTAGGTCGTCACCTATCACGGATGGGTTAGCGATCACCCACTCCTGCAAGTGCTGACGCTCGCGCAGCCCCAGTGCGGCGAAGCTGGTCTTGCTCAGGGCGATGGCGGAATCACCCGAGGCCTTGAAAAGGTGCATGCGCGCATCCTGCTTGTCGCGACGCTGCCCGCGCTCCCGGCGCACGTGTCCGCAATTGTGCGCGGGCTACCTCCAACTCCCATGAAGCCCACTGCTCCTAGCCAAGGGGCTGGACCACCGGTGGGCCATCGGCCCATGGGGCCCGCAATGACGACGGCGCCCGAGCGGCGCGGGCCAGAGAGAGCGGGTGCTCACTGCTCGGGTCGACTCAGCTACCGGTGCGCGCTTTCGGGATGCCAGCCCAGCCAGCTCCCCCCGGACGCAGAGTCACGCGCCTTAAGGGTGCCGACTCGACCACCGGCGTCGCGACGAGGCGGAAGGTCGTCCCGATGGGAGCTGGCGCCTCTCGGCGGCGCAATGTGTCGCGGCACCAGCGCTCGCAGTCGGCCCGCAGGTTGCCGGTGGACATCGGGCGGAACGCTCCGCTGGACGGCAGACCGGACAACGCTGCACAGCTCCCTATGTGAGGACGACGATCATGACACCCGCACCGGCCCGCAGGAGCCGCCTGGGCAGGTGTCAGCAACGGTCGAGAACGACCGTGAACCTGTCGGGAGCGCGCCGGGAGACGGGGAGGGACGCGCGATCGGACCTAGGCCACTCCCTGCCCTAACCGGGCATCCGGACGACCGGCGCGCCTCGGCTCAGCCAGCCGACCGGCGCATGGACCACATCTGTGCGGGGCGCTCGGACTGCATGGCGACGTCCCACGGGATCGCGCCGGTAACTGCCTCCTTGCGGAAGTTGCTCACCGCGATCCGGGCGAGCTCAGGGTCAGCAGCCACCCGAGCCGCCAGCTCGCGCGCCCGGTCTTCGACCGCGGCGTCCTCCGGCGCCTCCCAGGCCAGCCCGAGCTCCACGGCCTTGGCCCCGTTGATCTCCTCGCCGAACAGCGCCATGGCCGCCGCCGCCTCGCGGCCGATCAGTCGCGACAGGATGACGAAGTGCCCGCCGCCCGGGTGCATCCCACGCTTGAGGAAGCCGGCCAGCAGCCGCGCGTCGCGGGCGATGATCCGCAGGTCGGTCGCCAGCAGCATGTTCATGCCTGCGCCCACCGCTGAGCCGCGCACCGCCGCCACCGTGGGCACCTTCACCTGGCCCAGCCGGTAGAAGGAGTCGTAGATCTTCCCCATGCCCTCGTAGGCGTCGGGAGCCGCCGGGTCCTTGCCGGCCGAGGTCAGCGTCGCCACGTCGCCACCGGCGCAGAACGACTTGCCGACACCGCGGATGACCAGCGCGCCGACTTCCGGCTTGGCGTCCACCTCGTCGAACGTGGCGATCAGCTCATCGGCCATCCCGGGCGTCAGCGCGTTGCGCCGGTCGGGCGCATTGAGCGTCACGATCGCGACGCCGCCGTCCACCTCGAGCTGAACCTCACCGGTACCGGCCACGAGCCCACCTTCCTGCCGAGCGGACCGGCCCCAGCGCCGACCCGGACATCACCTGACTGGCATCACACCACGGGCCAGCACCGGCCCGCGCACCGCGGTCGGGATCAGACGACGGTCGCCGACTCCACCAGCCGGCACAGCGCATTCACCCGCCGCAGCTGCTCCGGCGTCCGCACGGGCGCGTCGAGCAGCAGCGGGCTCAGCACCACGACGGCCAGGGCCTGCGCCCGCGACACCGCCACGTTGAGCCGGTTCAGGTCGTAGAGGAACGACACGCCCCGCGGTGCGTCGTCGGCGCTAGTGCTCGTCATCGAGTACAGGACCACCGGCGCCTCCTGCCCCTGGAACTTGTCCACGGTGCCGACCCGCGCCCCGTCCGGCAGCGCCGCCTTGATCAGCGCGACCTGGGCGTTGTACGGCGCCACGACCAGCACGTCCGCCGGCCCGATCGGCGCCTCTTCCCCCAGGTGGTTCCGCCACCTCGAGCCCTGCACCGAATGCCACAGCCGCGCGACGGCGTCCGCCTCCTGCTGGCTCTTGTCCGCCGCCGTCAGCAGATGCTCGACCGGGTGCACCCGCAGCCCGCTGCCGGCGAGCACCCCCTCCCCCAGCACCGCCACCCGCTCACGGCCGTCCGCCGCCTCCAGCCGCCCCTCGTAAGCCAGGTCGGAGACGAACGCCGTCAGGGAAGGGTGCATCCGGTACGAGCGATCCAGGAACACGCCGCGGTCCGCCGGGATGGTCGCGTGCCCATCCAGCAGGTGCTCGAGCGCCGACGCCCCCGAGCCACCCGGGTGCACCGCCTGGGTCGGCTGCGCCAGCTGCTGCGGATCGCCCAGTAGCACCATCGACCGCGCGCCCCGCGCCACCGCGACGGCGTTGGCCAGCGAGAACTGCCCGGCCTCGTCGACCACCAAGACGTCCACGGCCTCCGCCACGTCGGCCCGGGTCCAGAACCACGCCGTCCCGCCGACCAGCCGCGCACTGCCGTCCGCCAGCGCCCGGGCGACGAAGCCGTTGTCCTTCGACCACGCCACACCGTCCGCGCCGCAGTGCTGGTGCTCCTCGCACTTCTGCAGCGCCGGCCGCCCCACCGCCTTGAGCAGGTTGCCGATGACCGCGTGGGACGTCGCCGTGACGCCCACCTTCTTCCCGGCGTCGAGCAGCTCCCGGATCAGCGCGGCGGCGGCCGTCGTTTTGCCGCTGCCCGGCGGTCCCTGGATCGCCAGCACCTCGCCGTCCAGCGCCAGCCCGAGGCGCACGATCGCGTCCGTCGTCGTCTCGCCCTCACGCAGCCGCGTTCCCGCGGGAACGCGGCGCTCCACCAGCGCCTGGCCGAGACAGTCCCGGCCGGCGAGCACGTCTTCACCGGTGTCGGCGATCGCCGCCCGCAGGCCGGCCGTGTTGAGCGGCCCACCGGGCCCGAGCCCGCGCGGCTGCGGCGGCTCCGCAGCCGTCGTCTTCAGCACCAGCCGCCCGGCCGCGGCGTCCAGTTCGAACACCGTCCCGGCCTTGGTCGCGGTGTCCACGTCGAGCGCCTCGTCACCGGCGGAGAGCTTGGTGTCCTGCACCGGGAACGAGTACTCGTACAGCGAGCTCTTCTTCTCCGGACCCACGTACCGGACGAAGGACGGCCCGCCCAGCGCCGTCCCGTCCCCCACCAGCTCCTCGGCGTCGAGGTCCTGCAGGCGGTAGACCTCCCACCACGCCGGCCGGTCCTCGCGGCGGTGCCAGCCGACCAGGTCGCCCAGCAGCTCGTGCCCGGCCGCGTGCAGCCGGTCAGTCAGCTCCTGCTCGGCGGCCTGCGCCTCGGTCACCTTCGCGTCCGGCGCCACCACCGAGACCGCCGGCCGCGGCAACGGCCCGTGCACCGCCTCCAGCTCGGCGCGCTGCTGCTCCAGCCAGTCGTGCAGCTCGCGGGTGGAGTCGACGTCGTCCTTGTTGTAAGCCTCGATGCCGTCCAGCCGCGCCTGGTCGCCATCCTCCAGCCACGCCTCGTACTCCAGGACGCTGCCCAACGCGCTGGCCACCGCGCCCTCGTGCGACCGTCCGTAGAACGCCTCGACCTTCTTGATCGAGTACGACTCCTTGCTGATCCGCATCGACTGCCGGACGACGGGATAGAGGTCGACGAACCGCTCCTCGCGCAAAAGCTGGTCGAGCTCCGCCTCCCGGACGCCGTAGCCGCCGGTCAGCTTCTTGAGCGCGGTCACCTCGTAGGGCGCGTAGTGGTAGACGTGCATCGCCGGGTCGGCCTGCACCGCCGAGACGATCCGGTCGATCAGGTCGGCGACCAGCTGCTTCTCCGCCGGGCGGTCGTGCGCCCACAGCGCGGAGAACCCGCCGGACCGGTCACCGATGCCGGCGAGGTACTCGATACCCGCGCCGTCCTCGAACCAGGGGTCGCCCTCGAAGTCGAGGTACAGGTCGCCGGCGCTCGGCTGCGGCAGCCGGAGCAGCCCCAGGCCGTCGACCGGGTCGAGCAGCGTCCGCGACGCCGCGCCCGTCGTCCGCTCTTTCAGCTGCTCGGCCGCCTGCTGCTGCAGCCGGGTGCGCGCGTCGGCACCGATGCCGGACGCCGCGAGCTGCTCCGGTGACGCGGTGGCCAACGCCGCCAGCGTCGGGATGCCTGCCGCACGGAGGGCGTCCCGGTGGTCACCGCGCATGAAGGCGACCAGGCCGAGGTCGTCGGCGTCCCGTAGTTCGCCATCGCAGCGCGACGCCCACCGGCACTGGTCGCAGAAGGCGACCGGCGCGGGAGTGGTGGCAGGCGGTGCGGCGACGAACGTCTCCAGCCGGGCCCGGGCCCGGCGGGCGTACGCGGCGACGTCGACCAGCCGCCACGGCCGCGACACGCCGTCCCCGGTGACGACGTGGATCCCGCGCGGCGCCACGCCCTGCAACACGGTGAGCCGCTCGGCGTAGGTCGCCATCTGCAGCAGCGCGGCGACCTTGAGCTTCCGGGCGAGCTTGGTGTCGGCGATCTCGTAGGACCAGCCGCCGAAGGACGACGGAACCTCGACGCGGAGCAGGAAGTCGGCCTGCCCGCCCCAGGCACCGTCGAAGAAGGCCCCCTGGTAGACGACGTCGACGCCGCTGCGCATCGCCTCGACCGTCTCGGCCTCCGCCTCCCGGCGGCCGTCGGCACCGGAGGCGGCCGCAATCTCGGTGACCGTCCGGCCGGCCGCGACCAGCGACGCCAGGTACTTCCGCTCGTGCTCCAGCCCGCGGTCGAAGACGAACTGCACCTCCTCCGACGTCGGGGCCTCCGGCGCGGCCCACTCCCCCGCGGCCACCCCGAGATCCAGCCGCGTCAGGTGCCGGCACTCCTGGTGGTGGGTCAGATCGGTCGGGCTGAGCACCAGCCGTCCGTCGAGTCGCTGCATCGCCCCGTACCTCCCGATCACCGTCCAACCGGCAACCCGTGGACGTGTCCTGCCTCGCCGCAGCTCTAGCGGACGCCTCCGACACGATCGGGCGCCCGGTGCCGCGACAGCCGACGTGGTCACCCCACCGTGTGACGCCGGCGCAGACACTTCGAGCCGGGTCTCGTGCACCGCATCCCACCGACGCCGCCCTGCACGGCTCCGCGGCGGGACGTGCCCCACCGACGCGGGGTCTCCACCCACGGTCCGAGACGCGTCGCCGCACCAGCTGCGCGACAGCCCGGTGCCCGTCCGCGACGGACGGGCACCGGTCCGGAGCACCGCAGGTCAGGCTGGACTACTCACAGCCGACGCCGTCGCCGTCCCGATCCAGGTGACCGGCGTAGCCGGGGTCCCCGACCCGCACGGGGGCTGCACCCGCGGCTCGGGCGGCGTCGCAGTTCTTGAAGTACGTGCTGGGAGCCTGAGGTGCCGGA
The DNA here is from genome assembly GCF_054051175.1 of Blastococcus sp. SYSU DS0753. NCBI lineage: Bacteria > Bacillati > Actinomycetota > Actinomycetes > Geodermatophilales > Geodermatophilaceae > Blastococcus > Blastococcus sp. SYSU DS0753. Next base: position 110,042 of record NZ_JBJHAT010000002.1, read on the forward strand.
GCCGGAGCCGGAGCGACCGGCGCCGAGGAAGCGGACGGTGCGGGAGCAGTCGAACGCACCGTCGCCTGCGGTGCCGGCGCAGCGGAGGCAGCCGCCTCACGCGCCACGAGGTCGCGCTCCCGCTGGTCGAGCGCGACACTCCGCTGGTCCAGCTCGGTCACCCGCGCGGCCAGGCGCGACTCCCCCTCGGCGGTGACACGACGGATCCGCGACTCCGCCTCGGCGACCTCGTCCTCGAGTTCCGCCGCCTCCTGCTGGGTGTCCGTCAACTCGCTCTTCAGCGTCAGGTACGCCGGCGACGCCTCCACCTCGGGGGTGTCACCCGCACCGCCCACGCCGACGCCGATCAGGAATGCCAGCAGCGGGATGCCCCACTTCAGCCACCGCTTCGGGCTCTCGGACTCGGCCGGCGCAGGAGCGGAGGCACCAGGCATGACAGCGGTATCGGACACGATCGTTCTCCATTCCCCGTAGTGGCACGGGACGGTATCGCTACCGGGCTCCGGTGGGTGGGGGACCAGAGGACGCTGCTGCGCCGGGGGTCGGTGGGAACGATGAGGCGCACGAACGGGCCGAGGGAGTCGCGCCGCCAACGTCGTCCGCTGGATCTCGGCCATGTCCATCCGACGTCAGCACGGACACGGCCCGCGCGCGAACCCGTTGACAGCGCCGGGGAGCAGAGCACGATGACTCGCGCGGCGACATCGCCGGGCGCCGCGCCTGTCCGCGGAAGGGAGGGCGCATGTTCGCCCGCAGCACCACGATCGCCGCCGACCCGAACCGCCTGGACGCCGGCATGGCCGGCGTCCGCGACGACGTCATGCCCGCCGTGGGCGGCATGGACGGCTACGTCGGGCTGTCGATGCTGTGCGACCGGGGCTCCGGCCGCTGCATCGTCACCACCGCCTGGGAGACCGAGGATGCGATGGCCGCGACCCGCGAGGCAGTCCTCCGGATGCGCGATCAGGCGACGGAGCAGTTCGGTGCTCCCGCACCGGAGGTGCGGGAGTGGGAGATCGTGGCGATGCACCGGCTGCACCCCGCAGGCGACGAGTCCTGCGCCCGGGTCACCTGGTCCCGCGTCGACCCGGCCACCACGGAGCGCGTCCTCGAGGTCTTCCGCACGGACCTCATCCCGCGCATGGACGAGATGCCCGGCTTCTGCAGCCTCAGCCTCATGCTCGACCGGCAGACCGGCGACAACGCCCTCACCGCCGTCTACGCCGACCGCCGCTCCATGGAGGCCTCCCGCCAGCGGGCCACGTACATCCGCGACGAGTTCCGCCGCGGGCTGCGCATGTCGGCCACCGACGTCGCCGAGTTCGACCTCGTCCTGCACCACCTGCGCGTCCCCGAACTGGTCTGAGAGTCCGGGCCGCAGCGAAGGCCGACGGGGCGCACGCTCGTTCGGACGTCCCGCTGCGCCGGCGACCAGGCTCTCCCACCCCGTCGGCGCGGCAGGTCGTGACCGCAGCGCCGACGGGGGTGCGACGGCCCTACGGTGGGGCATGACCTCGCCGGGACCCCTGCCGGCCGATCTGGTGCTCGAGGGCGGCGGCGTCAAGGGCATCGCGCTCACGGGCGCCGCCGTCGAGCTGCTGGGCCGTTACCGGTTCGAGCGGGTGGCCGGCTCCTCGGCGGGCGCCGTGCTGGCCGCATTCCTCGCTGCGGGACTCCCCGCCGACGGGATCCGGGCAGCAGCTGCCCGGCTGGAGTACGACCGCATCCCGGACTCCTGGGCGCCGGTGCCGCTGTTGGCGCCGGCGGCGGGGCTGCTGCTCCGGTCGGGTCTGCACCCGGGCCGCTACATCACCGAATGGGTGCGCCGGGAGCTGGCCGACCTCGGCATCGTGACCTTCGGGGACCTCCGCCGCGAGGACCCCGGCGACGACCCCGCGCTGGAGCCGTGGCAGCGCTACCGCCTCGTGGTGACGGCGACCGACGTCACCCGGGGCCGGCTGCTGCGACTGCCGTGGGACTACCGCGAGTTCGGCCTGGATCCCGACCGCCAGCCGGTGGCCGACGCCGTCCGCGCGTCCCTGGCGATCCCCTACTTCTTCGCTCCCCGGAGCCTGCGGGACCCGCGCACCGGGCGGAGGTCGACCCTGGTGGACGGCGGGGTGCTGTCCAACTTCCCGATCGAGATCTTCGACCGCACCGACGCCGCCACGCCGCGCTGGCCGACCTTCGGGGTGGGGGTGGGCGACACGCTCGCCGACGAGGACGTCTCGGTGTTCGGCGTCCGGCACCTGCCGCCCCCGCTGCGGCTGCTGGACTCCCTGGTCGCCACCACGGTCACCGGGCGGGACCGCACCTACCTGGCCTCCCCCTGCGTGCGCCGCCGGGCCTTCTCGATCGGCACCATCGGCACCGGGCTCACCGAGTTCGACATCGACGAGGCCGAGCGGGCCCGGCTGATCGCGGCCGGCGAACGGGCCGCCCGCGAGTTCCTGGCCGACTGGGACTGGGACGCCTACCTGCGCGACTGCCGCGGCGTCGACCTCCCCCCGGAACCGTCCCGGCCGACGCCGGCGTAGCCCTCCCGCGAGGACCAGCGGGCGGGGCGAGGACGAGGCCACGGCGCCGAGGGCAGAGACGCGCGCCCCCGTCACCGTCGATCGGATCGGACCGACCCCGGGTAGCGGCGCACGGTCCGCTGGTGATCCACCACCTGCGCGTTCCCGAGATGGCCTGAGGACGGCGGCCGGCGCGCGGACCGAGCACGCGCCGGACGACGCCGCTCTGCGCGGCGCACCGAGGTCACCCGCCCGGGCGGACCAGCCCCGTCTCGTAGGCGAGCACCACGGCCTGGGCCCGGTCGCGCAGGCCGAGCTTGGCGAAGACGCGGCTGACGTGCGTCTTCGCCGTCTGCTCGACCACGAACAGCGCCTCGGCGATCTCCCGGTTCGACAAGCCCCGGCCCACCAGCGCCAGCACCTCGGTCTCCCGTGGCGTCAGCGCCTCCAGCTGCGCCGGCCGTCGGTCGTTCCCGGTCGCGGGGCCCGTCGCCAGGTAGTGCGCGATCAGCCGGCGCGTCACCTCGGGCGCCAGCAGCGACTCCCCCGCCGCCACCACCCGCACGGCGTGCAGCAGCTCCGCGGCCGGTGCGTGCTTGAGCAGGAAGCCGCTCGCCCCCGCCCGCAGCGCCGCGTAGACGTAGTCGTCGAGGTCGAACGTGGTCAGCACCAGCACGCGCGGCGCCGGCTCCAGCGCACCGCCGAGCAGTGCCCGGGTCGCCTCGATGCCGTCCAGCCGCGGCATCCGCACGTCCATGAGCACGACGTCCGGACCGCGCCCCCGGGCAGTCAGCTCGGTTGCCAGCTCCACGCCGGCCTGCCCGTCACCGGCCGTGCCGAGCACCTCGATGTCCGGCTGAGCGTTCAGCAGCGCGGCGAACCCGTCCCGCACCATCGACTGGTCGTCGACGACGAGCACCCCGATCACGCGTCCACCCCCGCGGCCAGCGGCAGCTCGGCGACGAGGCGGAAGCCGCCGTCGGCCGTCGGGCCCGCCTCGACCGTGCCGCCGTGCAGGGCCGCGCGCTCCCGCATGCCGGGCAGGCCGCTTCCCCCGCCCGACGCGGCCGGCGTCACCGTTCCCCGGCCGTTGACCACCTCGATCCGCAGCACGCCGCCCTCCCCGGCGACGCGCACCCGCACGGGTGCACCCGGCGCGTGCTGGGCGGCGTTGGCCAGCGCCTGCTGGACGATCCGGTACGCCGACAGGCCCAGCGCCGCGGGCGCCTCCGGCAGGCGCAGCTCCCACTGCAGCTCGGCGCCGGCGGCCCGGGCCGCGCGCAGCAGGTCCTCGAGGTCGCCCAGGCCGGGCTGGGGCGCCCGCTCGGCGCCGTCGTCGGAGCGCAGCACACCGAGCAGGTTCTGCATCTCCGCCAGCGACTGCCGCGCCGCGGTCGCCACCTCGGCGAACTCGGTGCGCACCGACGGTGTCACCTCGTCGAGCCGGTACGGCGCGGTCTCGGCGCGGACCGCGATCAGCGACATGTGGTGGGCGACGACGTCGTGCATCTCCCGGGCGATGCGCGCCCGCTCGGCCAGCGCGCCCTGACGCGCCAGCGCCTCCTCGGCCCGCTCCTGCTCGCCGGCCAGCGCCGCGCGGGCCCGCTGCCGGGCCCCGAGCGCCCCGCCCAGCACCAGCGGGACCGCCACCCCCACCAGCGCCGTCGACCACGATCCGGCGTCCACCGCCTCCGCGTCGACGATCCCGAACAGGAGCAGCGCGACCACCGAGACCAGGGCGACGCCGAGGAGCGCGCGACCGCGGGCGGCCAACGCGGCCAGCAGCAGCACCGGGAGCCAGAACAGCCAGTGCCAGACCTCCACCACCGGCAGCGGCTCCGGCGACGCCGGGATGAGCAACCGCAGGATCACGAGCCAGCAGGTGACGGCCAGCCACCCGTCGAGCGGGCGACGGGGTGCGACGGCGAGCCCGAGGGCCGCCGGCAGCAGGTAGAGGAACGCCACCCCGCCGAGCAGCCCGCCGCGTTCGTTGAGCACCGCGCTCGAGACCGCGATGGCCACGACCAGCCCGTACAGGCCGAACAGCACCGCACCGACCGTGCCCGCCCGCGGGAGCCTCGACCACGGCGCCGTCCACGCCGGCTGCTCCGGCCGGACCGCCGCGAGCACCGCCGACCACGCGCCGGAGGCGCCGGTCGCGGTCATGCGGCGCAGGGTGGTCGGCTTCATCGCGCTGCGAGCCTAGCCACGGAGAACGCCCTGCCGCGTCCCTCCGGAAGGGCAGCTGCGCCCCCTACCGGAGTAGCACGCACCGCCGGCGTCGGACGCCGGTAGCGCGCCAGGACGGCTCCGCAGCGTGACGACGGCGCTCGCTCGCGAAGCTTCGATCGGACGGCATGCGCACCCCGCTGTTCGCCCTCCTCGTGGGGCTGTTGTCCCTGGTCGGCAGCTTGTCGCTGCTCGCCCAACCGCGGGCCTCCTCCGGTGGGTCCCCGGTCGGCCTCGACCGCCGCTGCGCCGACGAGCTGTCCGCTCGCCTCACCGCCGGTTCCGACGCCGCGGTGCGCGTGCTCGGCTGCGACCCGGCCGGCCGCGGACGTGCCGTGGTCGCGCTCGGCGACCCGGCCACGGCGGACTCCGTCGCGGTGCTCGTGCCCGGCGCCGACACCGATCTGGCCACCCTGCACGACCCCGCCGATCCGCTGCGCCGCCCGTGGGGCTGGGCCCGGTCGCTGGCATCGGCCGCCGGCCCGCGAACCGCCGTCGTCCTCTGGGTCGGCTACGAGTCACCGCGGGGCCCGGGCGTCGACGCGGCGACCGGCCGGCTCGCGCGGGCGGCCGCGCCGGCCCTCGTCGACGCCGTCGCGGAACTCCGGTTCCGGTCGGGGACGGCGCCGCACGTCACGGTGATCGGGCACAGCTACGGCGCCGTCGTCGTCGCGCTGGCGGCACCGGAGCTGACCGCCGACGACGTGGTGCTGCTCGCCAGCCCGGGCGCGCGGGCGCGCGACGTCACGGGGCTGCGCACGTCCGCGCGGGTGTTCGCGGCGCGCGGCGCCGAGGACTGGATCCGCTTCGTCCCGCACCTGGCGGTCGGCGACCTCGGGCACGGTACGGACCCGGCGGCACCGGAGTTCGGGGCGCGGCTGATCCCGGCCGACGACGTCCGGCGGCACGACGGCTACTTCCGCCCGGGCTCGGCGGTGCTCGCCGCGATCGCCGGCGTGGTGACCGGGGCACGGGACGGGGCGACGGCGTGAGGCGGCATCCCGTGGCGACGGCGGTCGCCACCTCGGCCGGCATCGTCTGCGTCGTCACCCCGTGGATGCTGGAACCGCCGCTGTGGGTGCGGCTGCTGGCCGGCCTGCTGACCGCGGCGACGTGGTGGTGCGCGGCGCGGCTGGTCGGCGCCGTCGTCGAGGGGGCGCGGAACGTGCTCCACGGGCGGGTGCGGTCGGCCCGCCTGGCCGTGGGCATGGCGGCGGTGCTCGTGGTGGCCGGGTGCGGGGCAGCGCCCCCGCCCGCCCCTGCCGCGGCGCCCGCCTGGGTGCCGGTCGTCGCGTCGGCGCCCGACGTGCCGGCCGGAACACCCGTCCGCGTGCGGATCGCCCTGGCCGACGCGCCGACCGACGAGACGCGGGCCCGGCTGGCCGTCGAGGAGCTGGTCGGCGCCGGCGGGCTGACGCGCTCGACGGTGGTGATCGCCGTCCCCACGGGATCGGGCTGGGTGGACGAGGGGGCGATCGCCGCGCTGGAGGAGCTGACCGGCGGGGACCTCGCGACCGTGACGGTGCAGTACGCGCAGCGCCCGAGCTGGGTGGAGTACCTGCTCGGCACCGACCGGGCGGAGCGGTCGGCGACGGCCCTCCTGGATGCGGTCCGGGCCCAGCTGGCGACCCTGCCCGCCGGCGAGCGACCGCGGCTGCTGATCTTCGGGGAGAGCCTGGGTGCGACCGCCGCGGCCGCGGCGGTGACCGAGGTCGGCGGCGTCGACGGCTGCCTGCTGGCCGGGCGGCCGGGATCGGCGGGCTCGTCCCCGGTCCCCGGGTGCACCGAAGTCCGCAACGACGACGACCCCATCCCGGAATGGCACCCCGGCCTGGTGCTGGCCCCGCGCGGTGACCTGCCGTGGCTGCCGGCGGTGACGTTCTGGCAGGTGACCGCCGGTCTGGTCACGGCCCTCGACCACCCGCCCGGCGCCGGGCACCGCTACGGCATGAGCCTGGCCGACGACTGGGCCCGGATGCTGTGACGCCGAGGACCGGCACCGGAAACGCGGCAGCCCCGCCACGACCGGAGTCGTCGCGGGGCTGCCGTCGCTCACCTCAGATGCTCAACCCGCCGCAACCGCTGCTGCAGTCGACGGTCCAGATCGAGCGGGCCAGCGCGCTGAACCGGGCGGACGGCAGGAGCCGCTCCCCGCGCGGGCCGCGGACCGTGCCGTCGGACCCACCGGCCGGCGGGGTGCCGCCCGGTGCGGCCACCCCCGGCTCGGTGCCCGGGGCCGACGGCGCGGGCGCCGTCGGGGTGGGCGCCGTGGGGGCCGGCGACGAAGTCGCCGTCACCAGGGTCAGCCCGCCGCCGAGCACCGTCGACGAGCGGTCCGGCGCGAAGACGTGGACGTCGTAGACGCCCGCCACCAGCGTGGGCGACTCGAAGACGATCTCCGTGCCGCTGAGGCCGACGATCCGCACCCCCGTACTGCTCCCCACGCGCACCAGCACCCCGGACTGGAAGCCCGAACCGCTGATCCGCACCCGGGTGCCACCGGACGCGCTCACCACCGACGGCGAGATCGAGGTGATCCGGTACGCCCCCACCGACGGGTACTGCTTCTCCCCGCCCGTGGCCGGCTGGGGTGCCGCCGGCGCAGGAGCAGGAGCCGAGGGAGCCGGCGATGACGGAGCAGGGGCCGACGGTGCCGGGGCCGAGGGGGCCGGCGACGACGGCGTCTCGCTGCCGGGACGCGGCGTGGTCGGCGCGGTGCTGCCACCGTCCGGGGTCCGGCCGCCGTCCACCACGGGCGACGACGGGGCGGGGGCCGGCGTCGGCGAGGTCCCCGGCGCAGGAGCCGAGCCACCGGGCGCCGGTGCGCCGACGGACGGAGCCGGTGCCGACGGCGTCGGAGCGCCCGGCGACGACGGCGCCGGAGCGGTCGGGTACGTGGGAGCCGGCGTCGGGGAGGTCCCCGGCGCAGGAGCCGAGCCGCCGGGCGCCGGGCTGCCGACCGACGGCGCCGGCGTGCTCCCGCCGGACGGCGGAACCGGCGTTCCGGGAGACGGCTCGGGCGCCGGGTCGGCGCTGCGCTGTGCCTCCTCGCCGACCAGCAGCGGGGCGGCGTAGGCCATGCCGAGCGCCTCGCCGTCCTTGGCCAGCTGGACCACCAGCACGTACCGGCCGTCCTGCAGCTCGGTGCTCGGCGTCAGCACCAGCGAGCCCAGCCCCTCCCGGGTGCCCAGCGAGAAGCGCGCCTCGCCGGCGTCGTCGGTCGTCGCCGTCTGGCCGTTCAACGTGATCGCGTGCTGCGTCAGCGCCAGGACGTCGCCGCCGTGCTCCATGCCCAGCGAGATCCGCGCCTCGTAGGCACCGCCCGGCACCGAACCGCTGGCGACGACCTGCGGGGTCACCGTCCCGGCCATCGCGGTCATGTTCGTGAAGCGGTACCGCACCGGCGCCGCCGTCTCCCCGAACTTCGTCAGCGACAGCCGGCCGCCGGTCACCGACCTGCCGGCAAAGGCCGGCAGGGGCTCGACGTCGGCGAGCAGCCGCTGCACCACCTCGGGTGCGGACGCCTCGCGGTCCAGCCCCTTGTAGAGCGCTGCTGCCGCGGCCACCTGCGGCGCCGCGATCGAGGTGCCGCTCACGAGCTTGTACCAGCCGTCGGGCGTCGTGGAGAACACGAGCGTCCCGGGGGCGAACAGCTCCACCGTGCCCGCCCCGTAGGCGGAGAAGTCGCTGACCGTGTCGGCGGCCGTGCTGGCGCCCACGGTGATGACGTTGGGCCGGTTGATGCTCGCCGGGTACACCGGCGAGGTGTCGCGGTTGGTGCTGTCGTTGCCGGCCGCGACTACGACGACGACGCCCAGGCTGTTCGCGTAGTCGATCGCCTCGGTCAGGATCGCCGCCCCGCCAAGGCCGCCCCAGGAAGCGTTGATGACGTCGGCGCCGTTCTCCGCCGCGTAGCGGATCGCCTCGGCGCCGAGGTGCAGGTTGACATCCCGCCCGGCCCCGATGACCAGCGGCATGATCGTGACGTCCGGTGCCACCCCCGCGGTGCCGTGGCCGTTCCCGGCCCGGGCACCGGCGGCGCCGGCCACCGTGGTGCCGTGCGAGTTGTCCAGCCCGGCGTTCGTGACGTCGGCGGAGTTCGTGTAGAAGTTCCAGCCGTGGCAGTCGCCCGGCTTGCCGTTGGCGTCGGTGTCACCGGTACCGCAGGGCTGGTCGGGGTTGGTCCACAGCGCACCCTGCAGGTCGGGGTGGTTGACCGCCAGCCCGGTGTCGATGACGGCGACGGTGAGCCCCCGCCCGGTGCCGGCCCGCCAGCCCTCCGGCGCGGAGACGTCGGCCTCGGCGACGCCGCTCTGCCCGTAGAAGTTCGAGCCGTTGTTGCTGAGGTTCCAGCCGGCGCGGCTCCAGTACGGGTCGGAGATCGACTCCCCGAGCACCTCGCCGGACTCCGAGAGCGCCACCCGCGCCCCCGCGAGCAGCTCGGTGACCACCGAGGGGACGAGGTCCTTCCCGGCGACCAGCGCGGAGCCGTCGAACAGCGACTGCGCCGAGGCGATCGCGGGGTGGGCGTCCAGCAGCGCCACCTGCTCGGCGGTGACCCCACCGTCCAGCGTGACGACGAGGCGGGTGAGCCCGTCGCCGGCCGGGCCGAAGCCGTCGGCGATCGGTACCGCCGGCGCCGCGGAGGCGAGCGTGCCGATGACGGCCGTGCCCCCGAACCCCAGTGCCGCGGCCGCCAGGACCGCGATCCCGCGGTACCCCCTGCCGGCCGATCGGCCTGCCGTGTCCCTCATGTGTCACCCGATCCGTCGTCGAGACCTCTTCCTGGAGGACCTCGGCGCGCACCGGACGGTGCTGGATAGCTCGAAGGAGGGAACTACGGCACCGGCTACCCCGTCGACCGGCGGTAGGTGGCGGGTGGGGTCAGTCCTTCAGCGAGCGGATCCACAGCGCCGCCGCGCCGTAGCCCAGCGAGCTGGTGATCGCCCGCGTCGTGGTTCGGCCACCCGCCTGGCCCGCCGCCGCGAGCGCGGTCAGCGTGTCGAGCAGGTTCATCGCCGCCACGGCGGCCAGCCCGCGGTCGACCTCCTCGTCGGTCTTCGCGGTCAGCGCCAGCGCGGATACCACCAGCGCCCGGCTGCCGAACAGCCGCTGCAGCTGCAGGCCCGACGGCGTCACCGGCACGCCGTAGCTGTTCGCCACCGCCCGCGGCGCCAGGACGCTCATCGCCCCGAACGCCGCCCCGACGGCGCCCAGCGCCTGCGCCATCGACCTCTTCGAGGTTCCGGCTGCGGTCTTCTTCCTGAACATCGCGAACTCCCAGGTACGAGGACAGACGGCGTCGGCTCACCGCCACCGGCCACTCAACCAGCGCCGCGCCCCGCCCGCAGCGCGAGCCGGGCGCTCCGCCGTTAGCGTCCCGACCATGACCGCCGACCGCCGTTCCCGGTAGACCGTGCCGCCGGCCGTCGAGCTGCAGCACCGCCCCACCCCGTGGGGCGTGCTGCGCAGCCGCGTGACCGGCACGGCTCGCCCCGGTGTCGCGGAGGTCGTCGTCGTCCCGGGCCTCGCCGTCGCCAACTACCTGCAGCCCGCCGTCGAGGCACTCGGCACCTGGACCCGCGCGCACCTCGTCGAGCTGCCCGGCTTCTCCGGCAGCGGCGAGCCGCCGCACCCGATGGACGTGGTCCAGCACGCCGACGCGGTCGCCCACTGGCTCGCCGCCGGCGGGCCCGATACCCCGGTCCTCGTCGGGCACTCCAGCGGCACGCAGGTCGCCGCACACGTCGCGGCCCGCGAGCCCGGGCGGGTGCGGGCGCTGGTGCTCGCCAGCCCGACCGTCGACCCGGCCTACCGGAGCATGCGCCGCGTCCTGCTCGCCTGGCGGCGCAACCACGAGCTCGAGCCGCCGGAACTCGACGTCCAGCACACCCCCGACCGGCGCCGCGCGGGCCTGCGGCGGGTCCGGCACGCCCTGGCCACCCACCTCGCCGACCGCCTCGAGGACACGATCCAGCGGGTCGACTGCCCCGTGTTCGTCCTCCACGGCGACCGCGACCGCCTCTGCACCGAGGCCTGGGCGCGCGAGCTCAGCACCCGGGCGAGGGACGGCCGGTTCCGCAGCGTCCCCGGCGCGCACAGCTTCGTCTGGACGGCGCCCGACGCGTGGTCCGCCCCCATCGCCGAGCTCGCCGGCGCCCCGCCGCTCACCGCGTGACACCGAGCCCGGCGGCGATTGACCCCCGGGGAGCCGGACGCCACGATGGCCGGACCGCCGACCCCGCCGGGCGGCCTGCGATGACCGTGAGGGAGACCATGAGCGGCACGGAGACGATCCAGATCCCCCACCTCGGTGGCTCGACCATCGGCTACCGGCTCGGCAGTGCGTACGACGCGTCGCTCCCGACGCTGGTGATGGTCAACTCCTTCACCACCTCCGTCGAGCTGTACCGGCCCCAGTTCGCGGACGAGCAGCTCTCCGCCACCGCCAACCTGCTCGCCATCGAGCCCTACGGGCACGGCGCCACCCGCGCCTCGTACCGGCAGTTCACCTACTGGGACACGGCCGTCGCCGGGCTGCAGGTGCTCGAGGCGCTCGGCATCCCGCAGGCATTCGTGCTGGGCACCTCCCAGGGCGGCTGGGTCGCGGCACGCATGGCCATGCTCGCTCCCGACACCATCAGGGGCATCGTCCCGCTCGGCACCTCGATGGACTTCGAGAGCCAGCGCAGCCGCGAACTGGGGTGCTGGGACGGGGTCGCGTTCTGCACCCCCGCCATCGACGCGCTCGCCGAGCCCGTCGGGAACGACTGGACCGTCCCGGTCGAGCTCGTCGACGCCACCCTCGCGGAGGGCATGGGCGACGACGTCCCGGCCGACGAACGCGCGTTCTGGCACCGGGAGCACCAGGAGAACTACGCCGGCGACGCCGGACGGCAGCGGCTCCGGATCAGCAGCATCAACCTGCGTGACCGGGACGGCCTGCACGGCCGGCTGGACGGCGTCCGGTGCCCTGTCCTGTGGATGCACGGCACCGCGGACCGGGTCTACTCGGTCGCGAACGCCCAGGCCGAGATCGAACTCTTCGTCAACAGCGCCGGCGCCGAACTCCGCGTCGTCGAGGGCGGCCAGCACTTCCTCAGCGCGACCCACCCCGAGGTCGTGAACGCCGCGACGGTCGAGTTCATCGACCGCTGGAAGTAGCGCCCGGCGGCCACCTGGTCGGGCGACGCGTCGCAAGTCGACCGTCCCGCCGGCGCGCTAGGGTTGACGGGTTCCAGAACGTCCCGTGTGTAACTACCTGCTGCCGGCCCCGCCGGCGGATCAAGGCGGCACGCCCGATCCGCCCAGCAGAGGTCATGTTCCACACGCGCCCCACCGACTCCGCGGTGCTCCGCTCCGCCGGTCTCTCCTACTTCCCGCTCGCGTTCATCGCGCGGCTGCCGTTCGCGATGATGGTCGTCGGCGTCCTCACCCTCGTCGTCGCCGAGCGCGGCTCGGTGACCCTCGGCGGCCTCAACTCCGCCTGCGCCGGCCTGGGCACCGCACTCGCCGGCCCCCTGCTCGGTGCCGCGGTCGACCGCTTCGGGCAGCGCCGGGTGCTCGTCCCGGTGGGCCTGGTGAACGCGAGCCTGCTGGGCGTCTTCCCGCTGGTCGTCGCGAGCACCGCGGCCGACGCCGCGCTGCTGGCGCTGTCGGTCCTCATCGGCGCCTCCGCACCGCAGATCGCCCCCATGTCACGCACCCGGCTCATGGCGATCATCCGCCGGTCGGTGCACCACGACCGCCGCGAGCGGGTTGTCAACGGCACGATGGCCTACGAGTCCGCCGCCGACGAGATGGTCTTCATCGTCGGCCCCTTCCTCGTCGGGCTGCTCGCCACCGCGATCGCCCCGTGGGTCGCCATCGCCGGCGCCTCGGCGCTGACGTTCGTGTTCGTCACCGCGTTCGCCCTGCACCCCACCGGCCGGCTGCACCCCGGCACGGACCCGACGGCGGCCGCGCGGGCACCCGTCCGCGAGCTCACCCGCTTCCGGCTGCTCACCGTCGTCGTCGGCACCCTCGGCGTCGGCCTGTTCTTCGGCGCCACCCTGACCTCGCTCACCGGCTTCCTGGCGGTCGACGGCGACGGCGACCGCGCCGGCCTGCTCTACGGCGTCATGGGCATCGGGTCGGCGGTGCTCGCGCTCGGCACCGCGGCCCTGCCGGTGCGCTTCTCGCTGCGGGCGCGGTGGCTCGCCTTCGGGTCGCTGCTGCTCGCCGGCGCGATCGCCTACGCGTGCGCCGGGTCGGTGCCGGCGCTCGTGGCCGCCCTCGCGGTGCTCGGCTGCGGCGTCGGGCCGACGCTGGTCACCCTGTACAGCCTCGCCGCGGCGCTGAGCCCGGCCGGCCGCTCGGCGACCACCATGACGATGCTCGGCTCCGCGGTCGTCGTCGGCCAGGCGGTCGCCTCCGCGCTCACCGGCGTGCTCGCCGATGCGCTGGGCGCGGGCACCGCGCTCGCCGCCCCCGCCGTCGCCGCCGCCCTCGTGCTCGCCGCCGGCGCGGCGCACGCGGCATCGGTGCAGCGGAGCGCCGTGCGACCGGAGCCCGAGCCGGTCCCCGTGCAGGTATAGCGACCGGGGACGACAGCAGGTCCGCGGCCGCTCTGCCTCTGAGTGCCACGGCACTCAGAGGCAGAGCCCGCGCGGGACCGCACATTGCGTGAGGGCGCGCGCGAGCTCTCACGTACCGGAACGAGCTCGCTTGCCGCTGGATCGCCGGAGGCCTTGACCGGTCCTCCGGCCCCCGAGAGCGTGGGTCGCCTGCTCGAACACCGCGAGTGACGAGGACGGCGATGGCTTCCTACGTGTACCGATGCGACGACCACGGGCTGACGGAGCGCTCGCTCCCGATCGGCACCGCCGAGCCGACCACCTGCTGCCCCACCTGCGGGTCCGCCGCGGTGCGGGTCTTCACCCCGCCGCGCCTCTCCTTCGGCGACCCCACGCGGCGCGCCCTGATCGACCGGACCGAGCGGACCCGCGACGAACCCGAGGTGGTGTCCTCCCCCGGCCCGCGACCGACCCGCCGCTCCCCGGTCGCCGCCAACCCCGCGCTCCGCCACCTGCCCCGGCCCTGAGCCGGGCGTCGCCCACCGGAACGAGCAGCCCGCTCCGCCTCCCGCGATGAAGGGACGTCCCCATGGCCAGCGTCGGACTGCTCTACGTCGGGGCCGTGCTGATCCTGAACGGGCTGATGCTGCTCGGGTGGGTGGACGCCCGCGCGGCCGCGCCGCTGAACTTCTTCGTCGGCGGGCTGCAGGTGCTCACGCCGACCTTCCTGATCGTCACCTCCGGCGGTGACCCCGACACGATCCTCGCCGCCTCGGGCCTGTACCTGTTCGGCTTCACCTACCTCTACGTCGGGTTCAACCTGCTGGGCGACCTGGACGGCACCGGGCTCGGCTGGTTCTCCGCGTTCGTCGCCTGCTGCGCCCTGGTCTACGCCGGGCTCAACTTCGGGCGCCTGGACGACCCTGCGTTCGGCGTGATCTGGCTCTACTGGGCGGTCCTGTGGGCGCTGTTCTGGGTCGTCCTCGGGCTGAAGCGGGAGGAGTGGACCCGGTTCACCGGGCTCGTGGCCGTCGTCGCCGGCGTGTTCACCGCCGCCGTCCCCGCGTTCCTGCTGCTCACCGGCGTCTGGGGCGACTACCTCACCGAGTCGGCGGTCGCCCTCGCCGTCATCTGCCTGGCGTCGCTGGCGCTCGCCCCTCGGCTGCGCGAACCGGCGGCCACCGAGGCGACGGCGCCCGCGCCGGAGCTGCGGGAGGGCGACGTGCCGCCGTCGTCCCCCCGCTCCGGGACCCCGACCGCCCACGAGAGGCGGTGACGCCGATCCCGCACGCCGCACCCGCTCGCACCCGGACGCGCACCACCTGTGACCTGGAGGTCCCCCGTGCCGAAAGTCGTGTACCCCCTCGACTCGTCGAAGAAGTTCACCGAGCAGCAGTACGTCGGGCACAACCGCTGGCACCCCGACATCCCGGCCAACGTCACCGTCCGCCCGGGTGACACCTTCCGCGTCGACTGCCGGGAGTGGTTCGACGGCGCCATCCACAACGACGACTCCGCCGACGACATCCGCGACGCGCCGCTGTCGACGGTGCACTGCCTGAGCGGACCCTTCCACGTGGAGGGCGCGCAGCCGGGTGACCTGCTGATCGTCGACATCCTCGACGTCGGCCCCATCCCGCAGGAGGACTCCGGGCCGCTCGCCGGCCAGGGCTGGGGCTACACCGGCATCTTCGCCAGGCAGAACGGCGGCGGCTTCCTCACCGACCAGTTCCCCGACGCCTACAAGACGATCTGGGACTTCTCCGGGCAGACCGCCACCTCCCGGCACATCCCGGGCGTCTCCTTCACCGGCATCGTCCACCCCGGGCTCATGGGCACCGCGCCGTCGGCCGAGCTGCTCGCCCGCTGGAACCGCCGCGAGCAGGCGCTGATCGACACCGATCCCGACCGGGTGCCGCCGCTGGCGCTGCCCCCGCTCCCCCAGGACGCCATCCTGGGCACGCTGCAGGGCGCCGACTACGACCGGGTGGCCGGCGAGGCCGCGCGCACCGCGCCACCGCGGGAGAACGGCGGCAACCAGGACATCAAGAACCTCACCAAGGGCAGCCGGATCTTCTACCCGGTGTTCGTCGACGGCGCGAAGCTCTCGCTCGGTGACCTGCACTTCTCGCAGGGCGACGGCGAGATCACCTTCTGCGGCGCGATCGAGATGGGCGGCTTCATCGACCTGCACGTCGACGTCATCAAGGGCGGCATGGAGACCTACGGCGTCAGCGAGAACGCCATCTTCCTGCCCGGCAACGTCGACCCGCGGTACGAGCGCTGGCTGGCGTTCTCCGGCACGTCGGTGACCCTGGACGACGAGCAGCGCTACCTGGACTCGCACCTGTCCTACCAGCGCGCCTGCCTGCACGCGATCGACTACCTGACCAAGTTCGGCTACACGCCGGAGCAGGGCTACATGATCCTCGGGGCCGCACCGATCGAGGGCCGGCTCTCCGGGGTCGTCGACATCCCGAACTCGTGCTCGACGGTCTACCTGCCCACCGGGATCTTCGACTTCGACGTGGAGCCCTCGGCGTCGGGCCCGACCCGCATCGACCCGGGCATGGGGGTGCCGCGGTCCAGCTTCTGAGCCGGCCACCTCTCCACGGACGGCCCCGGCCACGCAGGCCGGGGCCGTACGTGCGCCGTGGCGGTATGGCGGGCGACGGCGGCCGGCTACACCCGGACGCCGGGTGCGAGCTCGGCGATGAGCTCTCCGACCGGCCTCGGCCGCCCGTACAGGTAGCCCTGCGCCAGCGGGCAGCCGAGGTCGACCAGCGCCCGCGCCTGCTCCGGTGTCTCCACGCCCTCGGCGACGAGGACCAGCTCCAGCGCGTCGGCCAGCGCCATGACGCTGCGCAGCAGCCGCGCCCGCCGGCTGGAGGTGGTGATCGCCGAGACGAAGGAGTTGTCCAGCTTCAGGAAGTCGGTGGGCAGCGTGTCCAGCCGCGCCAGCGCCGAGTAGCCGGTGCCGAAGTCGTCGATCGCCACCTGCAGCCCGTGCTCGCGCAGCGCGTGCAGCGCCGCCACCGACCGGGTCGTCTCCGCCTCGACCAGGCTCTCGGTCACCTCGACGACGGTCCGCTCCGCCGGCCAGCCGGTCGCGGCCAGCGTCGCCAGCACCCGGTCGGGGAACCCGGGGTCGTCCAGCTCCAGACCCGACACGTTGACCGTCAGGAACAGCGTGCGCCCGGTCGCCTCCGACAGCGTCCGCGCGTCCTCGCACGCCGCCGTCCACACGAACGCGCCCAGCGCGCCGACGAGGCCTTCCTGCTCGGCCACCGGCACGAACTCCGCCGGCGGGACGGGCCCGCGCGACGGGTGCGCCCAGCGCACCAGCGCCTCCACGCCGACGACGTCGCCGTCCGCCGGGGTGACGATCGGCTGCAGATGGACCGACAGCCCACCGGAGCGGCCGGCCGCGAGCGCGGCGGCGAGGTCGCGCGCCAGCGGGCTCTGCCCGTCGGCGTCCAGCTCGCTGCGCCCGCGGCCGAGCGTCTTCACCCGGTACAGCGCGGCGTCGGCCCGGCGCATGAGGTCCGACGGCGAGTCGCCGAGCGCCAGCTGCGCCACGCCCACCGACGTCCCCACCTGCGGCAGCGCCGCCCGCAGCGACTCCGCGACGGCCAACGCCCGCTCGCCGTCGGAGCCGGGCAGCAACAGGGAGAACTCGTCGCCCCCGTGCCGCGCCAGCACCGCACCCCGGGGCAGCAGCGGCCGCCAGGTGGCCGCGACCGCGCGCAGCAGCTCGTCGCCGGCCGCGTGTCCCTGCGTGTCGTTGACGGTCTTGAAGTGGTCGAGGTCGAACAGCGCCGCCGACAGCGGCTCCCCCGAGCGCACCGCCGTCCGCACCGCCGCGTCCAGCGTCTCGTCGAAGCCGCGCCGGTTGACCAGCCCGGTGAGCGCGTCCTCCTCGGCGCTGGCCGCCCGCCGCGCCAGCACCCCGACGGCGCCGGCCGAGCCCAGCACCAGCACCGCCAGGACGACGGCGGTCCCGACGGGGACGTCACCGCGCACGGCGACGACCACCGTGCCGATGGCGAGCATCTCGGTCAGGAAGCCCAGCGCCCACGGCCGCGGGAAGAAGAGGAAGGCGACCATCGCCGCGAACGCCGACAGCGCCAGCACCGCGACCGCGCCGCTCACCGTCGGCGCGGAGAGCCCGAAGATCCCGATGCCCACGACGCCCAGCACGAGCAGCGCCTGGAAGAAGCCCCGCGGCACCAGGTGGCCCCAGCGCACGACCGCCAGACCCACCAGGGTCGTGACCGGCCCGAGCGCCGTCACGGCCGGGTGCACGTGGTCGAGGCCGCCGGGCGTGCCGAGGACCAACCCGACGGCCGCTACCCCGCCCAGAGCGGTCAGCAGCCCGGCGGTCCGGGCGACCACTCGCGGGGTGGCCACCTCCGGGGCCATCCGACTCATGCGCATGACCGTCTAATCGGTTGTGCGCCACCGGAACTGGAGGGTCGCCTCCCCCGTCCGGGCAGGTTCCGCAGGCGGGCGGGGTGCGGGGCCGAGCCCGGTCACGACGGGAAGTGCGTCCCCAGCTCGTTCAGTGGGGCCGGCCGGGAGAACAGCCAGCCCTGCGCGTAGTCGCAGCCCATGGCCTGCAGCGCCGCGCGGTGCCCCTCGGTCTCGACCCCCTCGGCGGTGACCACCAGGCCGGCGCCGTCGGCGAAGTCGACGAGCAGCTGCACCAGGGCCCGGTCGCGGTCGTCGGTGAGGATGCCCTGCACGTACGAGCGGTCGATCTTCAGGCCGTCGGCGCGCACCTCGCGCAGGTGGCGCAGCGACGTCCCGCCGGCGCCGACGTCGTCGAACGTGACCTTGTAGCCGGCGGCGCGCAGCTGCTCGAGCGGCTCGACCGCGGCGTGCAGCTGGTCGACCAGCAGCGACTCCGGCACCTCCACCCGCACCAGCGCCGGGTCGAGGCCGGCGGCACCTGTGGCGTCGGAGAGCACCGTGCCCAGGCCCGGGGTGAGCAGCCGGTCGGTGCTCACGTTGACGTTCAGCGCGACGCAGCCCGCCTCGGGGCCACTTTCCCGCTGCCAGGCGGCGAACTCCCGCGTCGCGGTGCGCAGCACCCAGTCGTCGAGGGCGGTGAGCTGACCCGACCGGGCGGCCGAGGCGAGGAAGGCGTCGGGCGCCAGCAGGCCCAGGCGCGGGTGCTGCCAGCGGACCAGCGCCTCCACGCTGCCGAGCCGGCCGTCGGCCAGCCGCACGATCGGCTGGTAGAGCAGCAGGAACTCCCCGCGGGCCACGGCCTGGGCCACGCTGGTACCCGCGAGCGGGTCCGCGTCCACCGCCGTCGTCACCAGGACGGGGCCGCTGACGTGGTCCCCGCCGTTGCGCTTGCCCGTGTACATGGCCAGGTCCGCCGCCCGGACGAGCTCACCCGGGTCCACGGAGCCGCCGGCGCTCACCGCGAGCCCGGCGCTGACCCGCACCCGCTGCGCGACGCCGTCGTCCCGGCTGATCGCGGCCACGGCCCGGTGCATGCGGACGGCGATCGAGTGGGCGATGTCGGTGTCGGGTGCGCCGTCGCGGCGGGCCAGGGAGGTGTCGATGTCGAGGCACGCGGCGAACTCGTCGCCGCCGAGGCGCGCCACCAGGTCCACCGGCCGGGCGGCCTCGGTCAGCGCGGCCGCCACGTCGCGCAGGAGCGCGTCCCCGCGGTCGTGCCCGAGGTCGTCGTTGACCAGCTTGAACCCGTCGAGGTCGAAGTAGACGACGGCGGTCTGGTGCCCGGGCTGGGTGGCGCTGCGCCGGCAGGACTCCTCGACCCGGCCGAAGAACGCGTGCCGGTTGGCCAGGCCGGTGAGCGGGTCGCGCAGCGCCTGGCCGGCGAGCGCGCGGGCCAGCGCGGAGAGCAGCACGGGCATCGGGACGGCCCGCACGCCGTCGGCGCCCAGCACGAGGACGTGGTCCTGCACGTGCTCCGGGTCCCGGGTGATCGCCCGGCTGGACGCCTCGATGACCGTCGTCGTCGCCGGCAGGGTGAGCGCGTCCCACTGGGCGACGTCGGACAGCCGCCGGCGCCCGTACAGCGAGCGGCCGTAGCCGTAGGCCCCGCTCATCAGCGCCTCGAAGCGGCTGCGCTCGACCAGCCCGACCACGCCGTCGACGTCGGGGTGGGCGATGACCGCGCACCCGGCGTCGCGGGCCCGCCCGAAGACCCGGTCGAGCTCCTCGCAGCTGCCGGCACCGGGCAGCACGGGCACCGCGCGGGCCAGGACGCCGAGGGTGAAGGTCTCGCCGGCCTCGCCCTCCGGGTGCAGGGCACCGAGACCGTCCTCGACCGTCGTCAGGTGAGTGATCACAAGATCACATCGACGCGCGGAGGTGCGGAACCGGAGGGCGGGCCGCAAATCTCACCCGGGCGGGTGGCTGACCTGCGGATTTTCCCGTGGTGCGGGTCACCTCCCGCGCCGAGCCGGGGCGCCGCCACGGCCCCGGGCCGGTGGCCGGTCAGACCCCGAGGTGCGCCAGCGCCTGCAGCAGCAGGGTGCTCTGCCCGTTGGTCAGCTCGGCCAGCACCGCAGGATCGCGCGCCTCCAGCGGCGAGAACCAGGTCAGCTCCAGCGCGTCCTGCTGCGGCGAGCAGTCCCCCTCGACCGGCACCACGTAGGCCAGCGACACCGCGTGCTGGCGCGGGTCGTGGAACGGCGTCACCCCCGGCGTCGGGAAGTACTCGGCGACGGTGAACGGCTGCGGCGCGGGCGGGACCCGCGGCAGCGCGAGCGGGCCGAGGTCCTTCTCCAGGTGCCGCAGCAGCGCCGCCCGCACCCGCTCGTGGTACAGCACCCGCCCCGACACCAGCGCCCGCTTGATCTGCCCGTCCTCACCGGCGCGCAGCAGCAGCCCGATCGCCGTCACGGTGCCCTGCTCGTCCACCCGCACGGGCACCACGTCGACGTACAGGATCGGCAGCCGCTCGCGCGCCGCGTCCATCTCCTCGCGGGCCAGCCAGCCCCCGCCTGTCGCCGTCGTCAGCTCGGTCATGGGAACTGTCTAGCCGATGCGCCCAGCAGGCCGACACCCGCGCGGCTGGACGGCGGACGTGCTCCCCGTCACGTGGCGGCGCCGATCCGAGCCCCGACCGGAGCCCTTCCGCTTCCGCACCCCCAGGAGTAGGCACGTGACCATGACCGCCGTCACAACCGGTACGACCACCCACCCGCTCGCCCGGCTGACGGGCGAGGAGATCACCGCCGCGACGGCGATCGTCCGCGCCGCCGGCCTCTGCGCCGAGTCCAGCAAGTTCGTCTACGTCGGGCTCGAGGAGCCGCACAAGGCGCAGGTGCTGGCCTGGCGGCCGGGCGACGCCGTCGAGCGCCTCGTCCGGGCGCTGCTGCTCGACCGCGCCACCGGCGCCGGCCGCGACGTCACCGTCTCGCTGACCGCCGGCACCGTCGTCCGGGACGTCGAGCTCGACGCCGTCGCCGACGGGCAGGTGCCGATCCTCGACGCCGAGTTCGAGTCGATCGAGCCGATCCTCGCCGCCGACGAGCGCTGGGTCGCCGCGATGGCCAAGCGAGGGTTCGACGTGGCCGACGTCCGCGCCGTGCCCCTGTCGGCCGGCTCCTACTTCGCCGACGAGCGAGGCCACCGGATCGTCCGCGTGCTCGGCTTCCACCAGGCCGACGAGGCCGACCTGCCCTGGGCCCACCCGGTCGACGGCGTGGTCGCGTTCGTGGACATCACCCGCGGCGTGGCGACGGCGGTGCAGGACCACTTCGACCTCGCCGTCCCGGCCGAGCGCGCCGACCTGACCCCCGACGTGCACCCCGCGCCGGTCCGCGACCTCAAGCCGATCGAGATCGTCCAGCCGGAGGGGCCGAGCTTCACCGTCGAGGACGACGAGGTCACCTGGGCCGGCTGGCGCTTCCGCATCGGCTTCGACATGCGCGAGGGGCTGATCCTCAACCAGCTCTCCATCGACGGCCGCTCGGTCATCCACCGCGCCTCGATCTCGGAGATGGTCGTGCCCTACGCCGACCCCTCGCCGGTGCGGTTCTGGCAGAACTACTTCGATACCGGCGAGTACCTCTTCGCCCGCTACACCAACTCCCTGGAGCTCGGCTGCGACTGCCTCGGCGAGATCCGCTACTTCGACGCCACGATCGCCGACGAGGACGGCGCCCCGCGCACGATCCGCAACGCCGTCTGCATGCACGAGGAGGACTACGGCGTCCTCTGGAAGCACACCGACATGTTCAACGGGATGGCCGAGACGCGGCGCCAGCGCCGGCTGGTGATCAGCTTCTTCACCACCATCGGCAACTACGACTACGGCTTCTACTGGTACCTCTACCTCGACGGCACGATCCAGCTGGAGAGCAAGGCCACCGGCATCGTGTTCACCTCCGCCTACCGCGGTGAGGAGCACCCGTACGCCACCGAGATCGCCCCCGGCCTGGGCGCGCCGTACCACCAGCACCTGTTCTCCGCGCGGCTGGACATGGCCGTCGACGGCGTCGACAACACCGTCTACGAGGTCGACGCCGTCCGGCAGCCGGTCAGCGAGGTCAACTCCTACGGCAACGCGTTCACCCGCCGGATGACGCCGCTGACCTCCGAGGCGGAGGCCGCGCGGCTGGCCGACGGCACCGTCGGCCGGGTGTGGCACGTGGTCAACGAGTCGAGGAGGAACCGGCTGGGCCAGCCGGTCGGCTACGCGCTGCACCCCGAGGGCGGTCCGGTGCTGCTGGCCGACGAGTCCTCGTCGGTGCACGCCCGGGCCAGCTTCTCCACCAAGCACCTGTGGGTCACGCAGTACGACCCGGCGGAGAAGTACGCGGCCGGCGACTTCGTCAACCAGCACCCCGGCTCGGCCGGCCTCCCGGCGTTCGTCGCCGACGACGCGCCGCTGACCGACACCGACGTCGTCCTGTGGCACACCTTCGGGCTGACGCACTTCCCGCGGCCGGAGGACTGGCCGGTGATGCCGGTCGACTACGCCGGCTTCACGCTCAAGCCGGTCGGGTTCTTCGACCGCAACCCCGGCCTGGGCGTGCCGAGGTCGGCGTCGTCCCACTGCGCGTCGGGGGCGGACGAGGCCCCGAGCGGGCACTGCTCGTGACCGCCGCCGTGGCCCGCGCGGTCGCGTCTCCCGCGGGCGCGCTGATGTCGCCCGGGCCGGCGCTCGTCTCCGGCCGGCTGCTGGTCGCAGCGACTGCGACGCTGCGCCGCTGACCCGCCGCGCACCGCCCCGGGGTCCGCACGGGCTCCGGGGCGGTGCCGCGTCCCGAGCACGCGGAGCCTGGCCGATTCCGCCGGCGGGCGGCGTGGGCCGTTCCCTCCCGGCGCTGCGGAGGCCATGCTGCGGGGAGCCCGACGGGACCTGCACCACCACGGGGTGCGGCGCGTGTGGCAGCTTGGTCCCCCGGAGATCGGCTGCAGAAGGTGGAGGACGTCGCACGGTGACGATCGGCGCGAGCGTGTCCCCCCACGTCGAGGAAGCCGTGGCGCTCGCCGAGGACCTCGTCGACGCCTGGGGCAGCTGGGGCCCCAACATGACCCCGGACGCCCGGCAGGTCGCGTTCATCAGCGACCGCTCGGGCACTCCGCAGCTCTGGCTCCAGGACGTCGTCCTCGACGGCGAGCAGCCGCCGGCCCGGCACATCCCGCTGTCCGACGACCCGGTCATCTCGGTGCGGTGGGCGGCCGACAGCCGCTGGCTGGCGTGCGAGGTGGCCACCGACGGCGGCGTCCGGACGGCGGTGTGGGTGGTCCGGCCCGACGGCTCGGACGCCCTCCGGATCGCCGGCAACTCCGACGAGCACGCCGAGCTCGGCCCGTGGACCCGTAGCGGTCACCGCGTCGTGGTGACCCTTCCCGGGATGGCGGCCGGCGTCCCCACCCGCGCCTACCTCGCCGACCCCGCCACCGGCCGGCTCGACCCGCTGGCCGAGGGCGACCTGATCCACGTGCTCGACGTCTCCCTCGAGGAGCGGTTCATCGTCATCCGCGACGGCGAGCGGGGGCAGCAGTACGTCGTCGTCGTCGACCGGCTCAGCGACGAGGACTTCAGCGCACTCCCCCACGGGGCCACCGGATCCACGGACGTGGCGCTGATCCGGCCGGCGCCGGAGGACCACAGCGGGCCGGTCTACGTGTACCTCGCCTCGGACGTGGGCCTGCCCCGCCGGCAGCTCATCGGGCTGCCGTTCGGGCCGAACGGCTGGCGTGGTGAGCCGCGGACCCTCGCGGCCCGGGAGGACGCCGAGCTGGAGGACATCGACGCCGACGACGCCGGCGGGCTGCTGCTCCTGGTGTGGAACGTGGCAGGGCGCAGCGAGCTGGAGCTGATGGACACCGCCACGGGCGGGCGCACACCGATCTCCGGGTTGCCCGGGCTGGTGGCCGCCGACCCGGTGCTCAGCCGCGACGGCTCCAGCGTCGTGCTCGGCGTGCAGGGGCCCACGCGCCCGCGGGAGCTGTGGCACCTGGACACCACCACCCACGCCTGGACACGGGTGACCTCCGCGCCGCCACTACCCAGGCGCCGGCTCGTCGTCCCGAGCCTGGAGAGGTTCACCGGCCGTGACGGCCTGCCGTTGAGCGGCTGGCTCTACCGCGCCCCGGGCCGGCTCAACGGCCCCGGCCCGGTCGCGATCTACCTGCACGGCGGCCCCGAGGACCAGGAGCGGCCCGCCTTCG
Organism: Blastococcus sp. SYSU DS0753; assembly: GCF_054051175.1. Lineage (NCBI taxonomy): Bacteria > Bacillati > Actinomycetota > Actinomycetes > Geodermatophilales > Geodermatophilaceae > Blastococcus > Blastococcus sp. SYSU DS0753. The sequence goes on from NZ_JBJHAT010000002.1 coordinate 134,013, forward strand.
CACCGCAGCACCAGTCGCTGGCGGCCGCCGGCGTGAGCGTGTTCGCGCTCAACATCCGCGGCTCGGCAGGCTTCGGCCGCGAGTTCGTGCACGCCGACGACCTGCACGGCCGGTACGACGCGTTCGCCGACGTCCTGGCTGCCGCCGAGCACCTCGTGGAGGCCGGCATCGCCGAACCCGGCCGGCTCGCGGTCACCGGCCGCTCCTACGGCGGCTACCTGACCCTCGCGACGCTGGCCTTCTCGCCCGGGGTGTTCTCCGCCGGGGTGGACGTCTGCGGCATGTCCGACCTGGTCACCTTCTACCGCGACAGCGAGCCGTGGATCGCCGCGGCCGCCGTGACCAAGTACGGGCATCCCGAGCGCGACCGGGCGCTGCTGGAGGACATCTCCCCCCTGTCCTCGGCCGGCAACATCCAGGCCCCTCTGCTCGTCGTGCACGGCGAGCACGACACCAACGTGCCGATCGGCGAGGCGCACCAGATCGTCCGGGTCCTGCACGAGCTGGGCCGCGCGGTCGAGTACCTCGAGCTCGCCGGCGAGGGGCACGTCTTCCGCCAGGCGAAGTCCCGCAAGGCGCTGGCCGGCGCGATGACCCGCTTCCTCCACACCCACCTGTGCCGGGATGCGATCCAGCCCGGCCACGACGGGAGCGGCGGGTGACGCTGCGCCGCTGATCCGCCGCGCACCGCCCCTGCGGTTCACCCGCTGGACACGTACCGTTTCCCGTGACCGTCGTCACGGGAGATCCATGACTCTGCTCCGCCGCCTCGACTCGGCCCGCCGGGCCGCCCACGAGGTCGCGCGCGCGGCCACCGGCGCCGCCGCGCTGGCCGCCGTGCCCGTGGTCGTGGGCGCCGGTCTGCTGGGCGGGACGGCGTCGGCCACCACCCGGCTCGCCCGCGCGGGGGTCAGCGGGTCGCTGCACCTCGCCCACGGCGCCGCCGTCTCCGGCACCCGCGCGGTCGGCACCCTGGTCACCGGCGCCGACCCGCTGCCCAGCGGGCACCTGCACGACCTGGTCGACGCCGCCCGGGGCCTGCTCGAGCCGGCGCCGACCCGGCACACCCGCCGGGTCTGGGGCGACCGCGACCGTCTGCAGGTGGAGCTCGAGGAACCCGCCGAGGACGACGCCCCCGCCGCCCGCGCCGCGCTGCGCCGCCACCTGGAGCGGCTCGAGGGCGTCGAGTGGGCCACGGTGAACGACGTCGTCGGCCGGGTGCTGGTCGCCGTCGACGCCCGCCGGGTCGGCCTCGAGGACGTCGTCGGCGTGGTCACCGAGATCGAGCAGGCCCGCGGCGGCACCGGCGTCTTCCCGCAGCGCCCCGACCACCCGGCCGACGTCGAGCCGTTGCTGGCCGCCGTCCTCGCCGCCGCCGTCGACACCGTGGCCTTCGGCGTCGCCACCGCCGCCAAGTACCTGCCGGTCCCCGCGGTCCACCGGCACGCCACCCTCGTCATGGCGCTGCTCGACACCCAGCAGTGGCTCAAGCAGGCGCTGTCGGACCGCATCGGCCCGGTGGGCACCGACCTCGTCTTCGAGGGCACCAGCGCGGTGCTGCACTCGCTCACCCAGAGCCCCACGGTGCCGGCGCTCAACGCCGCCGCCGCCGCCCAGCGGGCCCTGGAGATGCGGGCCCGCCGACAGGTGTGGCGCCGCCGCGAACGGGAGCTGTGCGGCCCCGAGCCCGACGACGACCGCGCCGCCGAGCCCCCGCCCGGCCCGCGCCCCGGCGAGCTGCCGCGAGGGCCGATCGAGACCTACCGCGACCGGCTGGGGCCCACCGAGCTCGGCGCGGCGCTGGGCCTGCTCGCGCTCACCCGCCGCCCCGGCCGCGCCGCCGACCTGCTGCGGGCGCTCACCCCCAAGGCCGCGGTGCAGGGCCGGGAGTCCTTCGCCGCCACCCTCGACCTGCTGCTGTGCCGCCAGGGCGTCCTCCCGCTCGACGGCTCGGCCTACCGCCGCCTCGACCGCGTCGACACCGTCGTCGTCGACGCCGCCGCGCTCTGCACCGGCCCACCGGTGGTCGTCGAGGCCACCGCGGACGCCGACGGGTGGGACGACGCCGCCGTCTGGTCGGCCGCCACCCGGCTGCTCACCGGCGACGCCCCCGCCGACGACCATCACCGGCTGGGCCCCGTGCGCCGCACCGGCGACGCGCCCGGCGGCGAGGTGCGCTCGCTGCTCGAGGGCCGCCGCCGGGTCGGCACCGTGACGGTCGCCGCCGAGCTCGACCCGCACGCCGAGGCGCTGCTCACCACCGTCGCCGACGCGGAGCTGCGCCTGGTGCTCACCCGGCACGTCGGCGCCCGCGACGTCACCGGGCTGGCCGACGACGTCGCCGACGACGGCGCGCTCGTCGACACCGTGCGCGCGCTGCAGGCCGACGGCCACGGCGTGCTGGTGGTGTCGGCCACCGACGGGCCCGCGCTGATGGCCGCCGACGTCGGCCTCGCCCCGGTGCTCGCCGGCCACGCCCCGGCGTGGGGCGCAGACCTCGTCACCGACCCCGGGCTCGCCGACGCCTGCCGCGTCGTCGCCGCCGTCCCGGACGCCAAGGCCACCAGCCGCCGGTCGGCCGGCGCCGCGCTCACCGGCAACGTCCTGGGCGGGCTGCTCGCCGCCGTGGGCAGCCCGCGGCTCGGCCAGCGCCGGGCCACGACGCCGGGCAAGTACGCCGCGCTCAGCACGATGGTGGCCGGTACCCGCGCCGCCGTCCGCGCCGCCCGCCGTCCGGTGCCGGCCCCGACCGTGCACACCCCCTGGCACGCGCTCGACCCCGACGACGTCCTCCGCCGGCTGGCCGACGTCCCGGCCGGGCCCGAGCACCGGCCCGGCCGGCTGCCCGCGGCCGCGCGGCGGGCGGCCGCGCTCCCCGCCGTCCGGGTCCCGGCCCGGTTCGGCCGCACCGTCGCCGCGGAGCTCGCCGACCCGCTCACCCCGATCCTGGCCACCGGGGCCGCGGCGACCGCGGTGCTCGGCGAGATCACCGACGCGGTGTTGGTCGGCAGCGTCACCGCCATCAACGCCGTCGTGAGCGGGCTGCAGCGGATGCGCGCCGAGAGCGCCCTGGAGGCGCTGCTGCTCGAGCAGGCGCGCTGCGCCCGGCGGCAGACCGACGGCGGGTCCGAGGAGGTGCCCGCGAGCGCGCTGCGCCTGGGCGACGTCGTGCTCGTGGAACCCGGCGACGTCATCGGCGCCGACGCCCGGCTGCTGGACGCCGAGGACCTGGAGGTCGACGAGTCGAGCCTGACCGGGGAGTCGCTGTCGGTCGCCAAGTCGGTGCCCGCGACGCCGGGGGCCGACCTCGCCGACCGCACCTGCATGCTCTTCGACGGCACCACGGTGGTCGCGGGGCGGGGCCGCGCCGTGGTCGTCGCCGTCGGCGCGGCCACGCAGGCCGGGCGGGCCGCCCGCGCCGCGGGCGGTGCGGCGCCACCGGCGGGCGTGCAGGCGCGGCTGGCCGAGCTCACCCGCGCCGTCCTCCCGCTCACCCTCGCCGGTGGCGGGGCGGTCACCCTGCTCGGCGTGCTGTGGGGCCGCCCGCTGCGCGAGTCGGTCGCCGCCGGGCTGGCGATCGCGGTCGCCGCGGTGCCCGAGGGTCTGCCGCTGGTGGCCACCGTCGCCCAGCAGGCCGCGGCCCGGCGGCTCTCCGGGCGCGGCGCGGTGGTGCGCAGCGCCCGGGTGCTCGAGGCGCTCGGCCGGGTCGACACCGTCTGCTTCGACAAGACCGGCACGCTCACCGAGAACCGGCTGCGCGTCACCCGGCTGGTCCCCCTGGACGGCGGCAGCGAGGAGGAGCTGCTCCGGCTGGCCGCCGCGGGCATGGGCAACGGCGACGACCTGTCCCACGAGACGGACCGCGCCGTGCTGGACGCGGCGGGCGACGCCTGGGACTCCCCGCCCGACGCCTGCCTGGGCTTCGCCGCCGGCCGCGGCTTCTCCGCCGCCGTCCGCGACGGCCGGCTCGTCGTGAAGGGCGCCCCGGAGACCGTCTTGCGCCGCTGCGCCGATGCCACCGAGCTGCGCGACCGCGTCCGGCAGCTGGCCGGCGAGGGGCTGCGGGTGCTCGCCGTCGCCGACCGCGCCGTCGACGGCACGCCCGACGACCTGGACGAGGCGGCCACCGGGCTCACCCTGCGCGGGCTGGTCGGGCTGTCGGACACGCTGCGCGAGTCCTCGGTGCGCGCCGTCGAGCAGCTGCGGGCCGCCGGCGTGCGGGTGGTGGTGGCCACCGGCGACCACCCCGAGACGGCGGGCGCCATCGCCGCGCAGGCCGGCGTCCCCGACGCCGACCGGGTGGTCACCGGCGCGCAGCTCGCCCGGGCCACGGACGCCGAGCGGGCGCGGCTCGTCGCGGAGACCGCCGTCTTCGCGCGGCTCTCCCCCGAGCAGAAGGTCACCCTGGTGGCCGCCCTGCGCCGCGCCGGGGCGACGCTGGCGATGACCGGCGACGGGGTGAACGACGCCGCCGCGATCCGGCTGGCCGACGTCGGCGTCGGCGTCGAGGGCGCGGAGTCACCGGCCGCCCGCACCGCCGCCGACCTGGTGCTCACCGACCTCGACCTCACCCGCCTGGTCGACGCGATCGCCGAGGGCCGGGCCATGTGGTCCCGCGTGCGCGACGCGGTGTCGGTGCTGGTCGGTGGCAACGCCGGCGAGGTCGCGTTCACCGTGCTCGGCACCGCGGTCGGGGGCCGCGCACCGGTGAACACCCGCCAGCTGCTGCTGGTCAACCTGCTCACCGACATGTTCCCGGCGCTCGCCGTGGCGGTGGCGGCTCCGCGGCAGGTGCCCGTGGGCGACGACGACGGCCCGCTCGCCGGGCACCCGCTCGCGCCGGTGCTGCGGGCCGGCCCGCACCGCGGCTTCACCACGGCGGTGCGCCGCATGGTCGTCGTCCGGGGCGCGGCGACGGCGGCCGGCGCCACGGCCGCCTGGACGGTCGGCCGGGTGACCCCGGTCTTCCCCGGCCGGGCGAGCACGATGGGGCTCGCGGCGCTGATCACCACCCAGCTGGCGCAGACCGCGTGGTCGGGCCGGCGCAGCCCGCTCGTGCTGGTCACCGTCGCCGGCTCGCTGGCCGCCCTGCTGGCGATCGTGCAGACCCCCGGCATCAACCTGTTCTTCGGCTGCACCCCGCTGGACCCGCTCTCGTGGGCGGTGGTGCTCGGCGCGGCCGTCCTGGCTGCCGCGGGCGCCGAGGTGGTGCCGGCCCTGCTCGCCCGCCGGATGGGCGCCCGGACCCCGTGACGGCGCGAGCCCCGCACCTGCGGCAGGTGCGGGGCTCGCGGCGGTGCGGGGATCAGTCGCCGGTGTAGGCGGCGACCCCGAAGTGCTGCTGGCCGTCCTCGTCCTGCTGGACCAGCACGGTGTAGGCCTGGCCACCGATGATCGCCGCGCAGGTGTCGCCGTCGCACTCGATGGTCTCCACCTGCCCGCCCTGCTCGGCGAGCGCGCGGGTGACCGCGGCCTCGGTGGCGGCGTTGTCGTCGTCGACCCCGCCCCGCCAGAGGATGAGACCGGCGATGGCGATCGCGGCCACCACGACGGCGATCAGCGCGGCGGTCAGCAGGCCGCGGTTGCGGCTCGCCCAGCCGGGCTCGCCGGACGGCTCCGGCTGCCCGTCCGGCGCGGGCGCCGCACCGCCGGGGACGCCGGCACCGGGCACGACCCCGCCGGGGAGGACGCCGGTGCCCACGCCGTCGGTGGGCCCGGCGGCGGCCGGCAGGGGCGGCACGGTCGCGGGATCGGGCCGGCCCGCGCCCGCCGTGGCGCCGGTCGGGTTCGGGTTGTCGGTGCTCATGGCGGAACGTCCTTCATCGGGGTGCGGGAGTCATCGGGTTCGCGGCGCGCGGGCACGCGGGGAGCCGGGGCGGCGGCCCGATCGGCAGACGCGGGGAACCCTGCCACAGCCCCGCGGCGGAACGGCGGCGCGGGCTGCGATCCACAGTGAACTGCCAGCGGACGCGCAGCGCCCCGGACCTTGCGGCGAGGTCCGGGGCGCTGGGTGGTCAGACGGTGGTCGGCGTCCGGTCGACCGGGCGGCGGCGCACCGAGCGGACGGTGCGGGCGGCGAGCTCGCGGATCGGGCCGGTGTCCCATATCTGCCGTGGCGCCTCCGCCGGCTCCTCGGCCACCGGCTGTGCGGTGCGCACCCCCTCGCTGCGGGCGCCCTCGGTGCGGGCGGCGACCTCGGCCAGCGCCGCCCGGCGGCGGGCCAGGATCGCCTCCTTCTGCCGGTCCACCCGCTCGCGCTCGGCCAGCACCAGGAGCTCCTCCTTGGCCGCGGCCACCGTGCGCCGGGACTCCTGCGCCATCTCCTCGAGCTCGACGTCGCCGGAGTCGCGCAGCTGCACCAGCCGGTCGTAGGCGGTCGGCGGGCTGAAGTTCAGCAGCAGCTTCATGAGGACGGGCAGCACCTCGACGCACATGAACAGCAGCGAGAGCATGAACTGCGCGGCCGCCAGGGTGCCGTTCCGGTCGCCGAGCCGGTCGAGGGCCTCCAGGCGCAGCAGGATGCCGCCGGAGCCCTCGTTCTGCGTGTCGAACGCGGCCTGCAGCCGGTCCAGCTCCGCGGTCAGCCGGGTCAGCTCGGCGCGGTCGCCGTCCAGGGACGACGACGCCAGCGAGGCGCTGCGCCCCTCGGCGGCGCCGACCGCGGCGACGGCGGCGTCGAGCTCCGCGCGGGCGGAGGTGACGACGGCGGTCTGCGCGTCGGCGGCGGCCCGCGCCTGCAGGTAGGCCTCCCCGGTACCGGCGTCGCCGGTGCCGCAGGTGCCGTCCAGCTCGCACTGCGCTTTGGCGTCCAGGTCGCGCTGCAGGGCCACCGCCCGGTCGTAGGCCGCCTGCTTCTCCGTGACTCCGGCGCGCACCACCTCCAGCCCGGGATCGGCCGCTCCCCCACTGGCGACGACCGCCTCCTGCGCGGCGATGCGCTCCCGCAGCGCGGGCAGCCCGGCGAACCGGCTGTCGGACTCCAGCGCCAGGCGGTGGGCGTCGGCGGCCTCGGCCTGCATCGCCACGATCTCGGCGTCGATCTCCTTGTGGAACACCTGCAGGGTCAGCGGCGTCGCCACGACGACACCGAGCACCAGCGCCAGCCCGACGCGGGGCACGGCCATCGCGACGTTGCGCTTGAGGGAGGCGTCGTGCGCCATCCCGACCAGCAGCATCCGGTCGAGGTTGACCACGACCGCACCCCAGCCCAGCCCGACCAGCACCGCCAGCGGCCACCAGACACCCAGCGCCATCGCGACGGCGAACGCCGCGGAGACCGCGGCGAGCGCCCCCGTGCTGAGCAGGACGCCGCCCAGCGCCACGAACTTCGGCCGGGCCCCGGGCGCGGCGGCCAGCACATCCGGCCGCGCGCCGGCCAGGACGGCCAGCCCGTCGCCGATGCGCCGTCGTCGCTCGCTCATGCAGTGCCCCCCGGGCAGCGGGGGTCGTGAGAAGACCGCTACCCACCAGTTCTTATCGGCAGGCCGGGGACTGTGACGGGACGGTCACGACGTGAGCGAGCTCCCAGTCGACCGGAGCGTCAGCTGTTGGCCTCGCCCTCCTCGGTGCTGGGGGTGCCGTCCTCCCCGTCGACGCTGCCGGGATCCTCCTCGCCGGTGCCGTCGTCGGTCCCGGTGTTGTCGTCCTCGTCGATGCCACCGGTCCCGCGGTCGATCCCGTCGGCGTCCTCCTCGCCACCGTCGACCGGGTCGGGGCTGCCGACCTCCTCTTCCTGGAACACGTCCGGGACGCCCGTCCCCGGGTCCGCCTGGTCGTCCCCGCCGCAGCCGGTCAACCCCAGTCCGGCGGCGAGCACCGCACCGGCGAGCATCCTCGAAGTCCTGCGCATGGGTCCCCCTCTGGTTCGTCGAGCCTGCCGCTCCGGTGCCCGGTGACGCCGCGCCCACGCGCCCCGCACGGGAGATGACACGGCTTCGACATGAAGCCAGGTCAGGCCGCGCCGGGCGCCGTCCACCGCGGATCCCGGCCGGTCCGGCCGAGCAGCCGGTCCAGGGCGGGCGCGTCGTCGGGCACCGGCACCACCGGCCCGAAGAGGCCGTCGGGCTCGTCGGTGGGATCGCTGCGGTCGCCGACGAACTCCAGGCACGCCTCGACGGCCGCCGGGTCCGGGCGGTAGGGCTGCCCGGTGGCGACGGCGAGGTCCCAGCCGTGCACGAGCACCTCGTCGAGGGCGACCAGCGCCATGGCGGCCGCGGGCATCCGCACCCCGGCCACCTCGGCCTCGCCGTCGCATGCGCCGGGCCGCCGCCACGCGGCGGCGAGCGCCTCGAGCCGCGCCGGCAGCAGCGTGCGCCAGTCGGGCGCCAGGTCGGCGGCGTCCGCCTTCGGGCCACCCTCGGGCGGCGTCCCCTCCGCGGCCAGCCGGAACGCCAGGGCGAGGCCGAGCAGGTGGTCGAGCAGGCCGGCCACCGGCATGCCCGCGCACGGCGTCGGATCCTGCAGCTGGTCGTCCCGGACGCCTGCGACCACCCGCGCCAGCTCCGCGGTGGTCGGTCCCAGGTCCACGGTCGTCGTCTCCATGCGGTGCAGACGCCCCGGGCGCCGGGAACTCATCGGGTGCGGCAGGCTGGACCGGTGAGCGACCCCTTCGACCTCCGCCGGTTCCTCGACGCCCAGGCCCAGACCTACGACCAGGCGCTGGCCGAGCTCCGCGCCGGCGCGAAGCGCACCCACTGGATGTGGTTCGTCTTCCCGCAGATCTCGGGGCTGGGCCGCAGCGGCATGGCGCAGCGCTTCGCGCTCTCCGGCCTCGACGAGGCCCGGGCGTACCTGGCGCACCCCGTGCTGGGGCGCCGGCTGGTCGAGTGCGCCCGGGTGCTCACCGCACTGGACACCGCGGACCCCGACGCGGTCCTCGGCCCGGTGGATGCCCAGAAGCTGCGGTCGTCGATGACGCTCTTCGCGCACGCCGCCCCCGACCAGCCGGTGTTCCGGGAGGTGCTGGACCACTACTTCGGCGGGGCCGAGGACGAGGCGACGACCAGCAAGCTCTGATCGTGGCCCGCAGCCGGGCGCGGGGGAACGGCTCCCGGTTCAGACGGTGAGCACGACCTTGCCCTTGGCTCTGCCGTCCCGCATGTACCGGATCGCCGCGCCTGCGTCAGCCAGCGGGAAGGTCCGGTCGACCGGTGCGCGCAGCGTCCCGGCGGCGAGGTGGTCGGCGAGCGTCTGCAGGTCCTCCTGGTTCGGCATGGACAGGTAGCTCAGCAGACGCTGCCGGATGAAGGGGTTCACCAGCATCGCCCGGATCGGCCGGTCGAGGCCGGCCATCGGGCCGCCGACCTCCGAGCCGACGATGACGAGCGTGCCGGTCGGGGTGAGCGCGCGCCTCAACTCGCGCAGCGCGCGGTTGCCGCCGGTGTCGAGGATCAGGTCGTAGCGCCGTCCGCCGTCGGCGATGGCCTCGCGGGTGTAGTCCAGGACGTCGTCGGCACCGAGGGACCGGACGAAGTCCATCTTCTCCGTGCGACAGATGCCGGTGACGTCCGCGCCGGCCGCGACGGCCAGCTGCACCGCGTAGCTCCCCACTCCCCCGGCGGCGCCGATGACCAGGACTCGCTGCCCCGCCTCGACCTTGCCCTTCCGCAGACCCTGGAGGGCGGTGAGCGCGGAGATCGGGACGGCTGCAGCCTCGGTGAACGTCACGTTCGCCGGCTTGGGGATCAGGTTCTTCTCCGGAACCTTCGCGTACTCGGCATAGGTGCTCGTGCCGCTGCCGAAGACCTCGTCCCCGGGGTGGAAGCGGGTCACGTTCGCGCCGACCTCGGCCACCACGCCGGCGACGTCCATGCCGGGCACGGGGTTCCTCGGCTTCCGGACGCCGGTGCCGAGCCGGACCACTCGCGGGCGCCCCGCGACGAGGTGCCAGACCCCCTGGTCGACTCCCGCCGCGGTCACGCGGAGGAGCACGTCGTCGTCGCCGATGACCGGCTCGTCGACGGTTCCCGGCCGCAGGACGTCCGGCGACCCGTACGTCTCCTGCACGACGGCCCTCATCAGTCGACCGTCCGCAGGATCTGCTCGATGGACGCCGTCCGGGAGCGCAGCTCGGAGACGTCGGCGGCCGTGCGCTGCTGGGCGTCGAGGGTCTTCTCGGCCAGCTGCTCGTAGCGGCTGACCAGCTGGCGCAGGTCGGCCTCCTGCTGCGCGGTGATCCGGAGCTTGCGCGCCTCCAGGACGGTGGCCGCTGCGCCCCCGATCAGGAGGAGGACGGCGAACACGATCCCGAGGATCAGGACCGCTTCCGGCCAGGTGGTGCCGCTGTCGACGGCATTCATCGGGGCTTCTCCTTGTCTGCCGGGCCCGGAGCCGGGTCCGGACGCGTGAGGGTTGCGGCGGCCTGCGCGAGTGACTCCGCGGTGAGGTGCAGGTCGATGTCGGCGATCTCGAAGTACTTCATGGCCCTGCCGTCGTCGGAGAGCTCGAGCGTTCCGACGACGAGGCCGGCGGCCTCGAGGCGCTGCAGGTGCATGTGCAGCAGCGGTCGGCTGATGCCGATCTCGCGCGCCAGGTGGCTCACGTAGTCACGCCCGCCGGTGAGGGTGGCGAGGATGCGCAGCCGGACGGGATGGGCGAGGGCCGCCAGCATCTCGACCAGGTGGTCGCCGCTCGGCCGGTCCTCTGTCATGTCGCTCCACCATGTGTAAGTGCTTTCTGACAGGTGCAAGGTAGACCTGCTCGTCATCCGAATGCAATGACCCCACGGGTGTGAGTCCCGCCGGCATCGGGAACGCTTGAGCAGTGAGTGCAGACACCAGAGGATCCGGATACGTCGAGCCGGAGTACACGCGGGACGAGAAGTACATCTCCGACCGGATCACCGCCGACGGCCGGGACGACTGGCCGGTCGAGGCCGGTCGCTACCGGCTGGTCGCGGCGCGCGCCTGCCCGTGGGCGAACCGGGCGATCATCGTGCGGCGGCTCCTGGGACTGGAGTCGGCCATCTCCATGGGGCTGTGCGGGCCGACGCACGACGAGCGCAGCTGGACCTTCGACCTCGACCCCGGCGGCGTGGACCCGGTGCTGGGCTACGAGCGGCTCCAGCAGGCCTACTTCGCCCGCGACCCGGAGTACCCCAAGGGCATCACGGTGCCGGCGATCGTCGACGTGCCCAGCAAGGCCGTCGTCACCAACAACTTCCCGCAGATCACCCTCGACTTCTCCACCGAGTGGACCGCCCACCACCGGGACGGCGCCCCCGACCTCTACCCCGAGCACCTGCGGGACGAGATGGACGAGGTCATGGAGCGGGTCTACACCGAGGTCAACAACGGCGTGTACCGGTGCGGGTTCTCCGGGTCGCAGCGCGCCTACGACAACGCCTACGACCGGTTGTTCACCGCGCTGGACTGGCTCAGCGACCGGCTGGAGCACCGGCGCTTCCTGATGGGCGGGCAGGTGACCGAGGCCGACGTCCGGCTGTTCACCACCCTGGCGCGGTTCGACACCGTCTACCACGGCCACTTCAAGTGCAACCGGCAGAAGCTGTCGGAGATGCCGGTGCTGTGGGCGTACGCGCGCGACCTGTTCCAGCTGCCGGGGTTCGGCGACACGATCGACTTCCCGCAGATCAAGGAGCATTACTACGTCGTCCACGCCGACATCAACCCGACGCAGATCATCCCGCAGGGCCCCGACACCTCCGGCTGGCTGATGCAGCACAACCGCGACCAGCTCAGCGACCGCCCGTGGGGCGACGGCACCCCGCCCGGCCCACCGCCGGCGGGCGATCGGGTGCCGGCCGACCACGGCCCCGGGGGGCTCGGCCACCGCTGACCTGTGGACAACCGGGTCCGGGGTCTCCGCGACCTGCCACGGTGACGGGCATGACGACGTCCCCGCTCGCCGACGCCCGGATCCACTCGGCCGCCGACCTCACCGATCGCTGGCGGGCCGTGCTGGACCCGGTGCAGTTCGCCGGGCGCCGCCTCTGGCTGACCTGGTTCGGCACCGACGGCCGCCAGCTGCCGGTGGTCGTGCCCGTCGACGACCTGCCGCCGCTCCCCGACCCCGGGCTGCTGGTGGGGTTGCGGGAGGTGCACGGCTCGGTCGTCGACGACCAGCTGGGCGGTCGCGGCCACCTGGCGCTGGCGCTGTGCCGGGCGGGCGACCCGGCGGTCACCGCGGAGGACGACGCCTGGGCCGAGGGGCTCCGGTCGGTGCTGGACGACGACGGCGTGGCCGGTACCTGGAGCCTGCACGTGGCGGCCTCGGGCAGCGTGCTGCCGCTGGTCGAGGCGTGGGGCGCCTAGCGGATGTCTCTCGAGCACGATGGCGCCCGGCGCGGGGATCTGGAGCCGGTGGGCACTCCGATCGAGCTGGGAAGTCGTCGCAGCCGTTGATGTCCGGAGTGGCAGATCGGGGTCACTCTGGATCCGGATCGGCGACCGGGGCTGGCCGGGTCGTGACGCGGCAGGGACGTGCCGTGCGCTCAGCTCGCGCAGTTCTGGTCGGCGTAGGCGGCGACGGTCTCGATGGCCGACTGGAACCGATCCGCCTCCTCCTGGGTCACGCTTCCGTTCTCGACGGCCCGCCGGAGATCGCCTTCGGGCGGGTAGGTGGCGGCGAGGAACCGGGCGGCGTCCTCGACCTCCGCCCCCGCCTCGTCGGGCACGCTCTCGGCCAGCTCCTCGAAGGCATCCTGGGCCTGGGCCGGCTCGGCCTCACCGAGCTGGTTGAGGGTCGTCCACTCCTCGCAGAAGTCCGCCAGGCTCGCTCCCCCGCACGCGGTCAGGCCGAGCGGGAGGGTCGCTGCAGCGGTGAGCAGGGCGAGCTTCCTGATGCGCACCAGGGTCCTCTCAGGGAGCGGTGGCCCGGTGGGGTTCTGACGGCCAGTGACGCAGCACCGCTTCGTTTCGATTGATTCTGCGGGTCCGGGCAGGAACGGCCGCTGAGGCGACGGCTCCGCGTCGGCGTGTCACCCAGCTCCGCACGCACGCGCATCCGTGCAGGACTCGGCAACGGGCGCCACCCACGTGGGAGACGCGACCTAGATCTGGTGCCGGGCGATCCACTGCGCGGCGATGACGGTGCGCTGGATCTCGTTGGTGCCCTCGCCGAGGATCATCAGCGGCGCATCGCGGAAGTAGCGCTCGACGTCGAACTCCTTGGAGTAGCCGTAGCCACCGTGCACGCGCATGGCGTCCAGCGCCACCTGCATCGCCGTCTCGGAGGCGAACAGCTTGGCCATGCCGGCCTCCATGTCCGCGCGCGCACCGCCGTCGAGCTTCTCGGCGGCGTCGGCGGTGAGCAGCCGGGCGGCCTGCACCTTGGTGGCCATGTCGGCCAGCAGGTTGCCGACCGACTGGTGCTTCCAGATGGGGACGCCGAAGGACTCGCGCTCCTGCGCGTACCGGGTGGCGGCGGCCAGCGCGGCCTGCGCGACACCGACCGCCCGGGCGGCGACCTGCACGCGGCCGACCTCCAGACCGCGCATCATCTGCACCCAGCCGCGGCCGGGTTCGCCACCGAGGACGGCGGTGCCCGGCACCCGCATGGCGTCGAAGGTCAGCTCGCAGGCCTCGATGCCGCGGTAGCCGAGCTTGGGGATCTTCGCCGAGATCTGCAGGCCGTCACCGGGTTCGACGAGCAGCACGCTCATGCCGGTGTGCGGCGGGACGGCGTCACGGTCGGTGCGGCAGAGCAGGCCGATCAGCTGGGAGTGCTGGGCGTTGGAGATCCAGGTCTTGCTGCCGGTGATCTCCCAGCCGTCGCCGGTGCGGACCGCGTGCGTGCGCATCGCCTGCAGGTCGCTGCCGCCGCCGGGCTCGGTGAGCGCCATCGTGGCCCGGACCTCGCCGGTGGCCATGCGGGGCAGGTAGCCGGCGCGCTGCTGCTCGGTGCCGACGGTGGCGAGCAGGTGCGAGATCACCGAGTGCCCGCCGATCGCCCCGGCCAGGCTCATCCAGCCACGGGCCAACTCCTCGGTCACGCGGGCGAAGCAGGCGGTGCTGACGCCGCTGCCCCCGTGCTCCTCGGGCACCAGCAGGCCGAAGAGGCCGAGCGCCTTCATCTCCTCGACGAAGTCGTGCGGGTAGCGGTCCTCGGCCTCGAAATCGGCTACCCGCGGGCGCACCCGCCGGTCGACGAACTCGGCGGTGAGCGCGACGAACTCCTCCTCGTGCGGGGGCAGCGCCGTCACGCGAGCGCCTTCAGGGTCTCGATCGCCCGCAGCCGGTCGGCGTGCTCGGCGGCCAGCGGCGTCGCGTTCAACGTCGTCACCCCGGCATCGCGGAAGGCGGCGACCCGCTCGGCGACGTGGCCGCGGGGCCCGATGAGGGAGACGCCGCGCACGAACGCCTCGGGGAGCGCGGCGGCGGCCTCGTCCTTGCGCCCGGCCAGGTAGAGGTCCTGCACCGTCGTCGCCTCGTCGGCGTAGCCGTAGCGGACGGCGAGGTCGTTGTAGAAGTTCTTGCCGCGGGCGCCCATGCCGCCCACGTACAGCGCGAGCTGTGCCCGGACCCGGGCGAGCGCGGCGGCCTGCTCGTCGGCGTCCTCGCTGATGAGCAGCTGGGTGTCGACGACGATGCCCAGCGGACCGAGCGCGGGGTCGCGCCGCGCCGTCCCCTGCGCGAGCGCGTCGCCGAACGCGGTCGCGCTGCCCTCGGGCAGGAAGAAGGCCGGCTGCCAGCCCTCGAACAGCTCGGCGGCCAGGGCGACGTTCTTCGGTCCGATAGCCGCCAGCACCATCGGGATCCGCGGCCGGACCGGCTCGTTGATCAGCTTCAGCGGCTTGCCGAGCCCGCTGCCGCCGCGCTCGGGGGTGAGCGGCACGTCGACGTACGTGCCGTGGTGCTCGAGCCGTTCCCGCCGCCACACCGCGCGGCACACGTCGACGACCTCGCGCGTCATGGCCAGCGGGGCGGTGTAGGGGACGCCGTGGAAGCCCTCGACCACCTGCGGGCCCGACGCCCCGATCCCGAGGGTGAAGCGGCCACCGGAGACGAAGTCCAGGCCGGCGGCGGTCATCGCCAGCAGCGCCGGCGTGCGCGAGTAGATGTTGAGGATGCCGGAGGCGATCTCCACCGTCGTCGTCCGCGCCGCCAGGTAGCCGAGCTGGCTGACGGCGTCGAAGGAGTAGGCCTCTGCGACGAACACGGTGTCGAGGCCCACCGCCTCGTACTCGGCGATGACGGCGGCGGTCTCGTCGAACCCGCCGCTGTAGGAGATGGGCATGCCGATGCGCACGGGGGCTCCTGTTGCCGGGGACGTGGTCCCCGGCAACGTAGCGCTACCGCGGGACGGCGACCCAGCCCTCCGCCTCGCGCAGCGGGCCCTTCAGCACCTTCCCCCCGGCATTGCGCGGCAGTGCGCCGTCGATGAGCCGCACGAACTGCGGGCACTTGAAGTCGGCGAGCCGCTGGCGGGCGAAGTCGTTCAGCGACGTCACCAGCTGCCCGGCGTCCACACCCGGCTTCGGCAGGACGACGGCGCCCACCTTCTCCCCCATCACCGGGTCCGGGACGCCGACGACGGCGACCTCGAGGACGTCGGGGTGCTCGGCGAGGGCGTTCTCGACCTCGACGCTGTACACGTTCTCGCCGCCGCGGTTGATCATGTCCTTGGCGCGGTCGACGATGCGCACGATGCCGTCGGTGATCGTGGCGAGGTCGCCGGTGTGCAGCCAGCCGTCGACGAACGTCTCCGCCGTCCGGACGGGGTCGCCCCAGTACCCGGCGACGACGTTCGGGCCGCGCACCAGCAGCTCACCGACCCCGGTGACCGGGTCGGCCCTGTCGAGGCGCACCTCGTTCACCGGCGTGGGGAAGCCGACGGCGTCGGCGTGGGTCTCGGCGTACTCGTGCGGGAGGAAGGTGGCCAGCGCGGAGGTCTCGCTGAGGCCGAACCCGTTGCCCAGCCGGGCGTTCGGGAAGGCCTGGCGCAGGCGGTGCACCAGCTCGGGGGCGATCGGCGCGCCGCCGTAGCTGAGGGTGCGGACGGTGGAGACGTCCGTGGTCGCCAGGGCCGGGTGGCGCAGCACCAGCTCGTAGATGGTCGGGACGCTGGTGATGAGCGTGATGCCGTGCTGGGGGATGGCGGCGAGGAAGGCGCCCGGCTCGAAGCGGGGCATCAGCACCGAGGTGCCGCCCAGGGCGATCTGGGTGAGGAACTGGGAGCTGCAGCCGGTGACGTGGAACAGCGGCACCGAGATCAGCGTGGCGTGCCGCACCGCGGGGTCGCGGCTGAGCTCCCGGCAGCGGATGACCGACTCGATGGTGGACAGGAAGTTCTCGTGGGTGGTCATCGCGCCCTTGGGGCGGCCCGTCGTGCCGCTGGTGTAGAAGAGCGCGGCGACGTCGGTGTGCTGCGGGTCGGGGATCTCCCCCGGCTCGCCGTCGGGCAGCGGCTGCCCGGGGTGGACGACGTAGGTGGCACCGCAGTCGGCGAGGATGAAGTCGGCCTCGGCCGGCGCGAGGCGGGTGTTCATCGGGACGACGACGGCGCCGGCGAGGTGGGCCCCCCAGAAGGCGAGCACCCAGTCGATGCCGTTGGGCAGCTGGACGGCCACCCGGTCGCCGGGGGTGACGCCGGCGTCGCGGAGGCCGCCCGCGACGCGCATGGCCCGCTCCCACAGCTGGCCGTAGGTGAGCTCGCCGCCGCCGAGCTCGACGATGGCGGTGGTGTCCGCGCGCGTGGTCGCCTGGGCCAGCAGCACGCGGACGAGGTTGACGGAGAGCCCGGTGTAGCGGCGGATGCCGTCCGCGCCGAGCTCGATGCCGCTGGTGTCGAAGGGCTGCTCCCCCGTCGCGGCGCTGTCCGTGCTCATGCGTCCCCCAGTCTCCGGTGCTCGTCGGCTCCGGATTGTGCGCCGGTGAGCCACGTCTCGTGCGCGGGGGCGGTCACCCGATCCGGCGGCACATGGCGGCTGTCCACAGTTACGGAACCGGATACAGCCGGACTCTGCGTAGTCTCCCGCTGTGCGTGATCTCCGTGGGGGCCTGGTCCGGACGACGATCGGCTGCCTCGTGGCCGGCACCGTGCTGCTCACCGGGTGCGCGGGGAAGCAGGAAGCGAGCGCCACCCTGCCGACCACGGAGGCCGCTCCGACGACGGAAGCTCTCCCGCCGCTGGGGCCCGAGGACTTCCCCGTCCCCGCCGAGGCGCGCACCAAGGACGCCGCCGGCGCCGAGGCCTTCCTGCACTACTGGGTGGAGCTGCTCAACCGCCAGCGGGACATTCCGGATGGCCAGCCACTGCGCGACCTCGGGCCTGATTGCCAAAACTGTCAGAGGATTGCGCAAAACTACGACGAGGCCGCCGCAGCGGGAAACCGGTATGTCGGAGGAACGGTCACTATCGACGCGGCTGCCACTCCACACTTCGATGGGGAGAACGTCACCATCAGCTTCCTCGCCCGCCAGGACAAGGTCCAGCGCCTGGATTCATCGGGCGCACCGGTCGACGCAGGGCTGGAAGCGGCGGACGGATTGAGTTCGGGAATCACCTTGGTTTGGTCGACCGGCATGGAATCGTGGCTTGTGACGGGCTTCGACCTCGGATGAGCCGCCTGCTCGCTCGATTGGCATTGGGCGCCGCACTCGCAGCACTGCTGATCATGTCGCCAGGACCCGCCGCGTTCGCTTGTGGCTATGACCGTTGTCCCGAGACTCACTTGGGGGGCGGCGCAGTCGGGCTTGGGTACGACGGCGCTGGCGTCACGCAGCTGGCCGCACGAACCCCCGACGAGGCGGTCGACTACGTCTGGCGCCTGCGGCATTTGTGTGCGCTTGCCGACGAGCGGGAGGGCGCCTGCTCCTCCATGGACTTTCGCCAGTGCCCACAGGAGCCGGGCCGGGTCATTCAGTACTTGGTGGTCCAGCAGCGTCCAGTCGTCCGCCCGGACGGCACCGCAGTCATCGACGTAGTCGAGGGTCTGGCGCCAGGCACGCCCGTGGGGACTTGGAGTGATGTTCGTCAGGGGTGCATCGACATCACGCCGCTGAATCCGCCGCCTTCGCCGGCCGAGGTGTTCTCCTACTTCGAGCGCTTGCCGCTCCCGCATCTGACGACCCAGCACCAGCCGCCGGGGGACGGCCTGACCGGGTTGCCGGTCATCTTCTACACCGACTCCCCCACGACCCAGACCTTCACCGTCGACATCCGCGGCTTCACTGTCGTCATCGAGGCCACCGCCGAGCAGTTCACCTGGCACACCGGCGACCCCTCCACCGGCCAGATCACCACCACCGATCCCGGCGCCCCGTACCCCGACCACACCATCGAGCACAGCTACCGCCCCGGCACCTACACCGCCCACCTCACCGTCACCTGGGGCGCCACCTTCACGGTCGACGGCAGCGCCGAAGCCGACGTCCCCGGCACCACCACCACCGACGGACCACCGGTCACCTTCGACGTCCTGCAGGCCCGCACCGTCCTCACCAATCCATACGATTGACCTGCGAAAACTGTCGGTGGTCGCCTCTACCGTGCAGGTGTGTTCCCCGGTGAGCCACCCCGCGCACCCGACGAGGGCGTCCCGGTCCCCTGGGTGCCCGACACACTCGCTCCCGGGCTGAGCGATCTCGAACTCGTCGCCGACGTCTGGGCCTCCGATGCCCGGGCAGCCCGGTACGCCGCCCAACGCGCGGAGGCGATCACCGCGCTCGCCCGACGCCGGTCCATCGAGCGCGACCGCGACTTCGGCCCGCTCGGCGGCCCTGGGCTCGACAACCGTCTGCGTCGCTCGGAGGTCCTCGCCCTGGTCAGTGAGACGTTCGTGACCGAGCTGGCGATGATCCGCGGCTGCACCGAGGCAGAGGCCGAATCGCTCGCCGTCGAGTCGATCCTGCTCACGACCGTGCTCACCGGAACCTGGGACGCGCTGTACGCCGGCGTGATCAGCGAGCGGAAGATGCGCGTGCTCGTCGACCTCCTGGCCACGGCGAAGCCGTCCGTCATCGCAGAGGTCGAACGCCTCGTGCTCCCCCACGCCGGCCGACTCACCGTCCCCCAGCTCCGCGGGCGGGTGCGCCGAGCGCTGGCCCGGCTCGACGCGGCCGCCCTGGACAAGCGCCGCAAGGAAGCGGCCAAGCGTGCCGACGTCGTCACCCGCCCCACCGGCGACGGGATGAGCCAGCTCGTCGCCGATCTGCCGGTCCACGTGGCCGCGGCCTGCGCCGACGCGATCGACCAGTACGCCCAGCTGCTCCGGGCCGACGGCGACCAGCGTCCCATCGGCGTCATCCGAGCGGCCGTCGCCGCGGACCTGATCCTGCGCCCCTGGGACACCTCCCGCCCGCCGGTCACCGCCCAGTTGACGATCCACGCGCCGCTGCGCTCTCTCCACGACCCGGACGGCGACGGCGACGGCGCGACGCAGCCGGCCGCGGAGGTCGCCGGCGAGATCGTCACCGCCGCCCAGTGCCGGGAAATCCTGCGTGAGCTCGACATGCTCGGGGTCGGCGCCGCACCCGCCGGCGGCTGCGTGCGGGTCGCCGTCGGCAACCCGCTCGACGGCCGCCTCCTCGCCGTCGCCACCCACAGCCAGCTCAGCCGCGCCGCCGGGCACCGCCGCCGTCGATCCCGGGGGAAGGGTGGCGCGACGACGTCGGCAGGCCGGACCGCACCCGGCGACAGGCGGGAGCCCGGCACGGGGCTCGGCCCACCGGCACCGACGACCGCCTACCGCCCGTCCGCGGCGCAACGCCGCTTCCTGCACGTCCGCGACCGGCACTGCCGCATGCCCGGCTGTCGACGGCGTGCCGGCCGCTGCGACATCGACCACGGCGTCGCGCACGCCGACGGCGGCCCGACCGACTGCTGGAACCTCTGCTGCCTGTGTCGACGGCACCACCGGATCAAGACCTTCGCCCGCGGCTGGCGCTTCGAGCTGCTGGCCGACGGACGCCTGGTCGTGCGGACGCCGAGTGGTGTCTCCCGGACCACCCGGCCGCCGGGCTGGTGCTACGAAGCCGAGCCCGACCCGCCCTGGCTCGAGGAGGCTGCCCCGCCCGATCCCCTGCTCCGCTGACCGGCGGAACGCGCACGTCCGGATCTGTTCCCAAGCGGCGCTCGAGCGAGGACAGTGGGCAGCCCAGCAACGCCCACCAGAGGCTCGGCTGTCGCGAGAGGACCCGTCGCATGTACGCGCGTTCCACCACCATCGCCGGCAATCCCGTGCAGATCGACCGGGGCATCGTCTACATCCGCGACCGCGTGCTCCCCGCCGTCATGGGCATGGACGGCTTCATCGGCCTCTCCATGCTCGTCGACCGGCACTCCGGCCGCTGCATCGTCACCACCGCCTGGGAAGACTCCACCGCCCTGCACCGCAGCGCCAACCAGGTGAAGGCGATGCGCGCCCGCGCCAGCGACATCCTCGGCGGCCCGGCGGTGGTCGACGAGTGGTCGATCGCCGTCCTCCACCGCATGCACTCCGCACCGGAAGGCGCCTGCGCCCGCGTCACCTGGACCCGCGGCAAGCCCGAACGACTCGACCGGATGACCGACGCATTCGGAGTCAGCATGCTCCCGCGGCTGGAGGATCTCCCCGGCTTCTGCTCGGTGAGCCTGCTCGTCCAGCCGGAGACCGGGCGCGCCACCACGGCCGTCACCTACGACTCCCGCGACGCCATGCACG
The DNA here is from genome assembly GCF_054051175.1 of Blastococcus sp. SYSU DS0753. Lineage (NCBI taxonomy): Bacteria > Bacillati > Actinomycetota > Actinomycetes > Geodermatophilales > Geodermatophilaceae > Blastococcus > Blastococcus sp. SYSU DS0753. Next base: position 154,615 of record NZ_JBJHAT010000002.1, read on the forward strand.
AGGCACTCGAACGCGCCACCGAGCTGCGGCAGGAGTTCACCCGTCAGATGAGCGCCCAGGTCGTCGAGGTCGCCACGTACGACCTCGTGGTTGCCGAACTCCGGGTACCCGAGACCGTCTGATCGAGGCGGCGGTCGACCAGCTCAGACCGCGCGGGTCAGCGCCGGCCAGAGCCCGTCCGGCCCGCCGGCCAGCAGCCCCGAGGCCAGCAGCCGCGACCACACCAGCTCACTGCCCGCCTCGTCCCGCCACGACCACAGCCGCCGCGTCAGGTGGTGCAGCTTGTGCTCCTGGGTGAACCCGATCGCCCCGTGCACCTGGTGCGCCAGCCGTGCCACCACCTCGACGGCGGCACCGGCCCGCACCTTCGCCGCCGCAGCGGCGAGGACGACGTTCTCGCCCCGGTCCAGCGCCTGCACCGCGGCGTCGGTCAGCGCCGTCACCGCGGTCACCTCACCGGCCATCTCGGCGAGCTCCATCTGGATCGCCTGGAACTTGCCCAGCGGCCGGCCGAACTGGTGCCGCTCCCCCGCGTACTGCACCGTCCAGGCGAGCACCTGCTCCAGAGCCGCGGCCAGCTGCACCGAACGGGCCAGCGCGTACCGGGCCCGCACCGCCTGCGCCTGCGCCTCGGTCAGCAGAGCACCGGCGGCACCGGCCTGGTCCAGCACCAGCGACCCGCGCGGCTCACCGGCCAGGTTGACCGCGTCACCCACCGGCAGGGACGACGCATCGACCAGCGCCAGCACCGCCCCTTGAATCCCTGCCGGGGCCGGCGCCAGGACGACGACGCGCCGCGCCGCACCCGCCCACGGCACCTCGGGAACGGTGCCCGAGAGCGTGAACCGCCCCGGGCCGTCGCCGTTGTCGACCGGGTGCACGGCCACCTCGTCGGCGATCGCGAAGGTCGTCGGCTCCTCCGGCGAGGGCAGCTCCAGGTCCGCCGCCAGCAGCGCCGGCCCCGCGACCAGCAGCTGCTCGGCCACCGGCACCGCCGCGGCACCGGAGGCGAGGGTCCGCACGATCGCCACCGCGTCGGCCAGCTCGCCACCCGAGCCACCGGCCTCCTCGGGCAGCCCCACCCCGGTCAGCCCGGCGTCGGCCAGCGCCGACCACAGCCCGGCGTCCCACGACCGCTCCGCCGTGAGCACGAACGGCTCGAAGCCGGAGAGGATGTCCCGGACGGTCTCGACCACCAGGTCCTGGTCCGATGCCATCAGCGCAGCCCCAATCCACGAGCGACGATCCCGCGCAGGATCTCGTTGGTCCCGCCCCGCAGCGTGAAGCCGGGCTGGTGCAGCTGCGCCTCGGCCAGCGCCCGCGCCAGCGGGTCCGGCGAGGCCAGCGACGGCGTCAGGTCGACCACCCGCCGGATCTCCTCGATGACGTCCGCCTCGAACGTCGTCCCCACGTCCTTGACCAGGGCGGCCGGGATGTTCGGCAGCTCCCCGCGGTCCAGCGCCGCCGCGATCCGCAGCGACATCTGCCGCAGCGCCAGCAGCCGCGCCGACAGACGCCCCAGCACCGCCAGCTGCGCCGGGTCGCCCGAGTCGACACATCGACGCCCGAACTCGGCGACGAGTGGATATGTCGACAGGAACCGCTCCGGGCCCGACCGCTCGAACGCCAGCTCCGCGGTCACCTGGTGCCAGCCGTTGCCCTCCTCGCCGAGCAGCATGTCGCCCGGGACGACGACGTCCTCGAACACCACCTCGTTGAAGTGGTGGCCGCCGTCGAGGATGCGGATCGGGTTGATCGTGATCCCCGGCAGGGACAGGTCGATCAGCAGCTGGGACATCCCGGCGTGCCGGTTGGCCGAGTCCGCCGGCGAGGTGCGCACCAGCACGATGCCGTAGTGGGAGTGGTGCGCGTTCGACGTCCACACCTTCGCGCCGTTGACCACCCAGTCGCCGTCGGCGTTGCGGGTCGCCCTGGTGCGGATCGAGGCGAGGTCCGAGCCGGAGTCCGGCTCGCTCATGCCGATGACGAAGTAGCACTCCCCCGCCACGATGCGCGGCAGGATCTCCTGCCGCTGCTTCTCGGTGCCGTAGGTGAGCAGGTTGGGTCCCGACTGCCGGTCGGCGATCCAGTGCGCGGCCACCGGGGCGCCGGCGGCCAGCAGCTCCTCGGTGACGGCGTAGCGCTCCATCGCCGAGCGCTCGTGCCCCCCGTACTTCTTCGGCCAGGTCATCCCCAGCCAGCCGCGCTCGCCCAGCTTCTTGGAGAACGCCGGGTCGACGCCGGACAGCCAGGTGTCGACGTGCGTGCGGAACGTGCCGGCGGCCAGTTCGGCGGCGAGGAACTCGCGCACCTCGGCCCGCACCTGCTCGGCTGCCTCGGACCGCGGTGCGGGCGCCAGTGTCAACGAGTTGCTCATGCGACTCCCTCGGGGGTGGCCGTGCTCACCGCCGTTCTACAGGGCTGCCGCGGACGCCGGACCGCCGGGCTCCCCACAGGGAGCCCGGACCCACCTACTCCGGCTGACGCTTCACCCCTCCGCGTCGTCCCCGTCCGCCGGGCCGCGGGTCAGCTGGCGGAGCTCGGTGACGACGTCGGTGGCCACCGTGCCCAGCGAGACCAGCGCGCCGGAGACCAGCCGCCGCACCCCCTGCACGTCCAGCCCGAGCGCGGACCCGACGCCGGATCCCGCCTCCAGGCCCCCGAGCTCACCGGTGGCCGGTCTTTGCTCCGCCAGGTCGGGTGACCAGCGCATCGCGTCCCCCGACAGCGTCCAGTCACCGGTCGCGCCGTCGATCGCCTCGGTGATCGGGTTCCCACGAGCCGATGCGTCCATCACCGCCACCTCCGGGGTCGCCCTCCATGGTGACCCGAAACACCGGCATCCGGTAGGTGGTCGACGGCCTCAGGCGCGGGTCAGCGCCAGCAGGGCGATGTCGTCGGCCCGGTGCTCCCCGGTCAGCTCGCCGAGGAGCCGGTCGCACAGCTGCTCGGGGTCGCCGGTCCACGACCGCGCCGCCACCTCCACCAGCCGGGCCAGCCCGGCGTCGATGTCAGCCCCACGGCTCTCCACCAGCCCGTCGGTGAACAGCAGCAGCGCCGCCCCCCTCGGCAGCACGCCGGTCCACTCCTGGGCGGGCCCCGGCGGCGCACCGAGCATGCGGGCGGGCCGCACCGGCAGCAGCTCCGCCCCGCCGTCCGCGCACAGCAGCGGTGGCAGGTGCCCGGCGGAGGCGATGCGCAGCTCCCCCGACGCCGGGTCCAGCGTCGCGAACAGCGCGGTCGCCATCCGCTGCAGTTCGAACAGCTCCCAGTTCTGCTGCAGCCGGTCGATGAGCACGGCCGGTGAGGGGCTGTCGACCGACATCGCGCGGGTCACGCTGCGCAGCTGCCCCATCGTCGCCGCCGCCGTGATGTCGTGGCCGACCACGTCCCCTACCGTCAGCCCGACCTGGTCCCCGGGCAGCCGGAGGACGTCGTAGAAGTCGCCGCCGACGTCGACCCCCTGCGTCGCCGCCAGGTAGCGCACCGCCGTGGCCAACGTCGGGATGCCGGGCGGCGACGGCGGCAGCAGGCTCGCCTGCAGCGTGTGCGAGGTCTGCTCCTCGAACTCGAAGCGCAGCGCCTTGTCCACCACCTGCGACAGCTGCAGCGCCAGCTGCTCGGCGACCTCGACGTCGGCGGCGGTGAACGGCGGCCGCTGCCGGTCGGCCCCGAACGTCACCACGCCGAGCCGCCGGCCGTCCACGATCATCGGCACGCTGACCACCCCGACCAGCTCCAGCTGCCCGACCACCTCCCGGAAGACGTCGTCGGGGGCCACCGCGTCGCCCACCGCCCGCGCCTGCGCCAGGTCGCGGATCCACTGCGTCCGCCCCTCCCGCAACGCCCGCACCGACGGGTGCAGCGGTGACCGCACCGGCGGGTGCAGCGGTGACCGCACCGGCGGGTGGGCACGCAGCCGGTCCAGCAGCGGCTGCCGGGCGGGGTCCCGGTGCCGCACGACCGGCCGGTGCACCCCGTGCTCGGTGACCAGGTCGACGACGCAGACGTCCGCCAGCCGGGACACCACCAGCCCGGCCAGCCGCTGCACCGTGTCGGTGACGTCCCGGGCCTCGCTCATCAGCCGCGAGGCCTCCAGCAGGAAGGCGGCCCGCTCACCCTGGTGACGGGTCTCCTCGTGCAGCCGCACCCGCTCCAGCGCCTGCCCGGCCTGGCGGCCGAGCGTCCACAGCAGGTCGACCTCGGCCGGGCTGAGCGGCCGGTGCTCCCCCGGCTCCTCCAGGCTGATCAGATCGCCCCGCGACGGTGCGCCGCGCGCCAGCACCAGCACCCCGAGCCGCTTGGAGTCGGCCGTCACCGGGACGATGACCAGGTCGGTCAGCCCGTCGGCCGCCATGGTCGCCGCCAGCTCCGGCTGGTCGGCGCGCAGCCGGGCGTCGAGCACGATCGACCGCAGCCCCTGGGCCAGTTCCAGCGCCAGCCGGCTGCCCGCCGCCTCCCGCAGCCGGCGCAGCAGCTCGAGCGACACCCCCTCGGAGCGCACCGGCCGCAGCGCCGGCAGCTCGCGCGGGTCGTCCGCCTCGCCCTCCACCAGCACCAGCGCGGCGCCGGCGGCCCGCAGGGCCCCCCGGCCACGCTGCACGATCACCGTCGCCACGTCCTCGGGGGTCACCGCGGCCGCCAGGTCGAAGACGACCTTCTGCACCACCCGCGAGCGCGCCTCGGAGTCCTCCGCCAGCCGCTGCGCCGCCAGCAGCTCCCGCTCGTACCGGCGCCGCGCCGTCGCCTCGAACAGCGTGGCCCGCACCAGCAGCGGGGCGCCGTCCTCGTCGCGCACCTCGACGGCGTTGAGCAAGCACGGCAGCAGCGTGCCGTCGATCCGGGTGACGTCGATGGCGATCTCGCGCACCGCTCCCTGCATGCGCAGCAGCGGTACCAGGTGGGTGTTGTAGAAGACCCGCCCCCCGACGCTGAGCAGGTCCGGGAACCGCTGGTCGAGCAGGTCATCCGGCGCACGGCCGGTCCACGCGCAGAACGTCCGGTTGACCTTCACGATCCGCCCGTCGGGCAGTGCGGACAGATACCCCATGGGCGCGTTCTCGTAGAGGTCCGCCGGGTCCTCGTCGAGCAGGCGGTCCAGCCGGTCCCCGCGGTTCTCGGGGCCGGTCACGGCGCCAGGAAAGCGCGGATGGCGGCCGTCGTCTCCTCCGGCGCCGACAACTGGGGGACGTGCCCGGTGGCGCGCATGCGCACGAGCACGCTGCCCGGGATCTGCCGGTGCACGAACTCGCCGACCGCGTCGGGGGCGATCGCGTCGGCGCTGCACTGCAGCACCAGCGTGGGAACGTCGATGCCGTGCAGGTCGGCGCGGTTGTCCGAGAGAAAGGTGACCCGGGCGAACTGGCGGGCGATGTGCGGCGCCGTCCGGCAGAAGCTGTTGGTCAGCTCCTCGGCCAGCTCCGGCCGCTCCGGGTTGCCCATGATCACCGGCGCCATCTGCGCCGACCAGCCCAGGTGGTTGCTGTCCAGTGCGTCGAGCAGGCCGGCGACGTCGCTGCGGCTGAACCCGCCGACATAGTCGACGTCGTCGACGTACCGCGGGCTGGGCCCGACCATCACCATCGCACCGAAGAGCTCGGGCGCGCGGTGGTAGGCGAGCACCCCGATCATCGCGCTCACCGAGTGCCCGACGAACACGGCGTCGGTGAGCGCCAGCTCGCGGCAGATCTCCACGACGTCGCTCGCGTACCCGTCGAGGGAGCCGTACTTCTCCGGGTCGTAGGCCGACAGGTCCGACTGCCCCGCCCCGACGTGGTCGAACAGCACGACCCGGTGGTCGACGGCGAAGTCGGGGGCGACCAGGCGCCACAGCGTCTGGTCGCAGCCGAAGCCGTGGGCGAAGACCAGCGGCCGCCCCTCGGGCGGGCCGCTGACGTTCACCCGGTTCCGCGTGATGACGCTGCCCACGGATCCGACCGTAGTGGAACGAGCGTCCGGTGTGTTCCATCCGCACGGTCCCGGCGGACCCGTCCACGCCGACCCCCGCCCCCCGGGCATGACGGTCGGTGAGCCCGGGACGACGCACCGCCGCGCGCCGCCGCAGCGCGCGTCCGCCGCTCGGGAACCGCCGCCGACGCCGCCCGTCCGGCCCTACCCTCCCCGCATCCCGCGCTCCGGCAGGCCCGGAGCACCGGCCCGAACCCGCTGAACGAGGTGCGCGCCATGACCGCTACCGCGGTCCGTCCCCCCGCCGTCCCGCTGCCCCGGCGCCCGGTCGACCCCGCCCCCGCCCCCGCCCGCGCCGTCCCCTCGACCTCCGGCCGGGCGGCCGCCTACCAGCGGGTGCTGCACCAGCTGGTGCGCCGGGAGCTGCGCACGCTGGCCGACGTCGTCACCTGGGCACCCGACGGCGAGTGCGCCCGCACCGGGCTGCTCACCCGCCACGCCGGGCTGATCTGCCGGGTGCTCCTGCACCACCACGCCGTCGAGCGGGACGTCCTGTGGCCGGCGTTGCTCCGCGGCGCGCCCGAGGAGGCCCGTCCCGCCGTGGCGGCCGCCGTCGCCACCTGGACGTCGTCGTGCGGGCGCATCGACGCCGCGCTGCGCGACCTGGACACCGCGGCCCGCCAGTGGGCCAGCTCCGGGAGTGGCCGGGCCCGGGAGACGTTCGCCCGCTCCTGCCGGCAGCTGGCCGACGACGTCGCCGCGCAGACCGCCGAGGAGGAAGCGACCTTGCTTCCCCTCCTCGACGCCCACCTGACCGACGCCGCATGGGCGGCCGTCGTGCGGACCGCCCGCTGCGGGCTCTCCGGGCGCCAGCAGCTGCTCGTGCTGGGCCTCGCGCTGGAGGACTGCAGCGCCGCCGACCGCGCCCGCCTGCTCGGCGGCATCCCGCGCACCACCCGGATGGTCTGGCGGCTCTACGGCGGCGGCCGCTACCGCGCCGCCGTCGTCCGGCTGCGCGGCGCCCCGCCCGCTCGCTGAGCCGCCGGGTCCGTCAGTAGCGGGACGTGCCGCAGTCGCGGCAGCGCTTGCGCGCGCTCATCTCGCGCCCGTGGCAGTTGTCGCAGACCCAGGTGGTCCGCTCCTTGGTCGCCGTGCTCATGGCTGGTCCTCCCCTCGTCGTCGTGCCGACGACGCTAGGGAACCGGTGTGTCGAGAAGGTGTCCGCAGAGTTGCGATGGAACGCCAACTAATCCCGTGCACACCCCGAAGGGGTGAGGGATCGGCCGATCCGGACGACGCGCGGTCGGCTAACGGCGAGCCGGGGCGAACGGGCCCGACAGCGCTGCCCACTGCAGGAGCATGATCGTCTTGGCGTCGGCGATCCGGCCGTCGGCCACCATCCGCAGCGTCTCGTCGAAGGGCAGCTCCACCACCTCGATGTCCTCGCCCTCCTCGGCCACCCCGCCACCCGCGGTGGTGCGGTCGGCCGCCGTGTACGGCGCGGCGTAGAAGTGCAGCCGCTCGGTGACCGAGCCCGGGCTCATCCAGACGTCGAAGACGTGCTCGAGCTCGCCCACCGTCACCCCGAGCTCCTCCTCGGCCTCCCGCCGGATGGCGGTCTCCGGGTCGTCCTCGTCCAGCAGCCCGGCGGCCGCCTCCAGGAGCATGCCGTCGGGGTGGCCGTTCACGTAGACCGGGAAGCGGAACTGCCGGGAGAGGAGCACCGTCCCGCGGGCGACGTCGTGCAGCAGGATGGTGGCGCCGTTGCCGCGATCGTAGGTCTCCCGCGCCTCGGTCACCCAGGTGCCGTCCCCCCGGCGGTACTCGAACGTCGTCCGGCGCAGCACGTGCCAGGCGCTGACCACCAGCTCCACGTCGGTGACCCGCACCCGCGGGTTCCCGCTGAGGTCCCGCCCCACCCGGTCCAGGCCGGTGCGGCCACGTGCGTCGGGGACGTCGATGCCCGGGATCTGCGTCACGAGCAGCACGTTAGTGGTGCGTGGCACGGTGCTGGGGCCCCGCCGCCGTGGGCACAATGGGCAGTTGCCGACAACGGCGCGACGAGCGAATTGCACCACCGTTCCAGTAGAGAGCGAAGAGCCTTTGACGACAGTGCGTCCGGCCGGGTCCCTCGACGCCGAGATCGCGGCGGAGCAGACCTACGTCAGCGCCCTGCACGGCCGGCTCGACGAGGTGCGCGCCCGCACCGTCGCGCGCCTGGAGGAGGCGTTGGCCACCGTGCCGCACAACCCGCAGGCCGTCGGTGAGCGGGAGGCCGCGGTCGAGCTGCACAGCCAGCGGATCGTCGCGCTCGACGCCGCCGACAGCGGGCTGTGCTTCGGCCGGCTGGACCGGCACGACGCCGACGTGCCCCGGTACATCGGCCGGATCGGGCTCAACGCCGACGACGGCCGGGAGGAGCCCCTGCTCGTCGACTGGCGCGCCCCCGCGGCCCAGCCCTTCTACACCGCGACGCCGCTGCACGACCTCGGCGTCCGGCGCCGCCGGCACATCCGCACCCGCGGCCGCACGGTCGTCGACGTCACCGACGAGACCCTCGACCTCACCGACCCCGACCTCGCCCAGCGGTCGGGGCTGGCCGGCGAGTCGGTGCTCCTGGCCGCGCTCGGCGCCACCCGCACCGGCCGGATGAACGACATCGTCCGCACCATCCAGGCCGAGCAGGACCGCATCATCCGCGCCGACCACCGCGGGGTCCTGGTCGTCCAGGGCGGCCCCGGCACCGGCAAGACCGCCGTCGCCCTGCACCGCGCCGCGTACCTGCTCTACACCCACCGCGAGCGGCTGGCCCGCAGCGGACTGCTGATCGTCGGCCCCTCCCCCACCTTCCTCGGGTACATCGCCGACGTGCTGCCCTCCCTGGGCGAGACCGGCGTGGTGCTCACCGACCTCGGCGGGCTGCGGCCCGGCCTGCAGGCGCATGCGGCCGAGGCGCCCAAGGTGGCCGAGGTCAAGGGCCGCACCGCCATGGTCCGCGTCGTCACCACCGCCGTGCGCGACCGCCAGGCGGTGCTCGACAAGCCGGTCGTGCTCACCATCGACGGCACGCCGGTGCGCTTCGCCAAGGCCGACGCCGCCCAGGTGCGCAGCCGGGCCCGGGGCGCCTCCCGGCTGCACAACGAGGCCCGGCCGGCCGCCGTCCGCGCGGTCATCGACATCGTCGCCCGCAAGTACGCCGACAAGCTGGGCGAGAACGTCCTCGGCGGCGCCAACCTGCTGGGCGAGGGTGACGTCGCCGCGCTGCGCCGCGAGGTCGCCACCGAGCCGGCCGTGCTCGCCCTGGCCGACCGGCTCTGGCCGCGGCTGACCGCCGAGCGCCTGATCGGCGAGCTGCTCTCCTCCCGCCGGCGCCTCGAGTCGGCGACCAAGGGCTGGAGCGAGGCCGACCGCGAGCTGCTGCTCCGCCCGGCATCGGCCCCGTGGACCCCTGCCGACGTCCCGCTGCTCGAGGAAGCCGACGAGCTGCTGGGCGTCGACGACTCCGCCGAGCGCGACCGGGAGCGCCGCGAGCGGCAGAGCCGGCTGCGGCACGCGCAGGAGACGCTCGACCTGCTGCACGGCTCGCGCTCCACCGACTGGGAGACCGAGGAGGAGTCCGAGGAGCTGTCGGCCGGCGACCTGCTCGACGCCGAGGGGCTGGCCGGGCGGCACGAGGAGCGCGACAGGCGGTCGACCGCCCAGCGGGCCGCCGCCGACCGGACCTGGACCTACGGGCACGTCATCGTCGACGAGGCCCAGGAGCTCTCGTCGATGGCCTGGCGGGTGCTGCTCCGCCGGATCCCCACCCGCTCGATGACCCTGGTCGGCGACGTCGCCCAGACCTCCACGCTTGGCGGCGCGACCAGCTGGAAGGAGGTGCTGGAGCCGCACCTCGGCAGCTCGTGGCGCCTGGAGGAGTTGACCGTCAACTACCGGACCCCGGCCGAGATCATGGCCGTGGCCGCGGACGTGCTGGCCGCCGGGGGCGCCGCCACCGCGGCCGCGGAGTCGGTGCGGTCGACCGGCGAGCTGCCGTGGTCGCACCAGGTGGCCGAGGAGGAGTTCACCGACGCCGTCGCCGCGGCGGCCGCGGAGTACGACGCCGCGGAGGGCACGCTCGCCGTCATCGTCCCGTTCAGCCGGCTGGCGGCCGTCACCGCCGCCGTGCGCGACCGGCTCCCGTCGGCCTCCGCGGACGGCGACCTGACCGCCGGCCCGGTGGTGCTCACCCCGGAGGGCAGCAAGGGCCTGGAGTTCGACTCGGTGCTGGTCGGCGATCCCGTCGGGATCCTCGACGAGGGTGTGCGCGGGCACAACGACCTCTACGTCGCGCTCACCCGGGCCACCCAGCGCCTCGGCGTCGTGCACCCCGGTGAGCTGCCGCCGGAGCTCAAGAACCTCGACCCGCGCTGACCCGCCGGGCCGGCACCGTGTCGCACGGAGTCTGCCGCTGAGTGCAGGTGCACTCAGCGGCAGACTGTCCGCGGAAACAGCTCAGGCGCTGGCGCGGACGGCCAGGACGACGCCGCTCTTCGGCTTGGCCGGGATGCGGTGCAGCGCGATCTCCAGGTCCTGGTCGGGCACCTGGTAGTCCAGCCGGGCCAGCCGCACCGCGAGCGCCGACAGCAGCGCGACGGTGATCTGCTCCCCCGGGCAGCGGTGGTTGGTGCGCGGGTCGCCGGCGCCCTGCGGCACCAGCTCGAACTCGCCGATCTCCCGGTCGAGGAACCGCTCGGGGCGGAATGCGTACGGGGTGTCCCACAGCGCCGGGTCGTGGTTCTGCCCGTACAGGTCCAGCAGCACCATGGCGTTCTGCGGGATCTCCTCGCCGGCGAACTCGTTGCGCTGCGGCGACCGGCCGCCGATGAACGGGGCGAACGGGTAGAACCGCCGGACCTCGTGCGCCCACGCCTCGGCGAACGCCGGGTCCCCGGCCGCCAGCCGTTCCCGGTTCCCGGGCCAGCGGATCAGCGCGTGCCCGGAGAAGGCCATGAACCAGGCGACCGCCGTCGTCGGCCGGATGATGTTGAGCAGCTCCACCGCCGCCACGTTCGCCGGCAGCTGCGTGCCGTCGGCGTCCCGGTGCCGGGACACGACGTCGACCGCCGTCCCCTCCTCCACCCGGGTCCGCCCGCTGCGCACGTCCTGCACCAGCTGGGTCAGCCACCTCTCCCGGCGGCCGCGGGCCCGCCGCGCCCGGAAGTGCCGCGGCCCGCCGGTGGCGAAGCCGTCGACCATCGCCACCATGTCGCGGGCCAGGTCGGGCACCTCCTCGTCGCGCACCGGGACGCCGGTCCAGCGCGCCACGGAGCCGGCCAGCACCCGGCTCGCCTCGTCGAACAGCACGATCTGCGGACGGGCGGCCCACTCCGGCACCGCGGCGTCCCAGGCAGCGGTGGTGCGCTCCACGAGCGAGGCGATGCCGTCCTCGCGCATCAGCAGCGCGATGAACATGGCCTTGCGCACCCGGTGCATCTCGCCGTCGAGCGTGTGCACCGCGCCCTTGCCGAACAGCGTGCCCTGCACCGGCTCGGGGATGGCGTGCGAGCGGCGCACGTGGTCCTCGTCGTAGAGGAATCGCGCGGCCTCGGGACCCTCGATGCCGACGGCCGGCAGCCCGCCCAGCCGGACGCCGACCGCGTGCTTCCCGGCCCGGCGGCGCTCGTCGGGCAGCCAGCCGTAGCCCTTGGACAGCAGTTTCAGGCTGTTCTCCAGTCGTGGCATGGATGCTGCGGTGCCCACCCGCGCGCGGGGACAACCGTGGTCAGCCGGACCGCTGCTCCTGGGTCCGGTCGTCGCGGGGCCGGGTGGCGACGTCGGCGGGCGGGGCGTCCCCGTCGGCGGCGGAGCTCCCGTGCCCCAGCCGGCGCAGCAGCCCGGCCACCTCGTGCGCGACGTGGGAGGAGGCGTCGTCGGGCAGCACCTCGGCGACGCCGGCCAGCGCCTCGGCCAGCGCGCGCTCCTCGTCGTTGAGCAGCCCCCGGTACGCCGGGTCCAGCAGGTAGCCGGTGGGCGGCGTGGAGAGGCAGCCGATGAGGTCGAGCAGCACCTCCAGCCGGCGCGCCGCCTCGGCCGGCGAGGCGTCGGCCGGGCTCATCGCCACGGTCTGGACGTCCTGCTCCCACAGCCGGGCGCGCGCCGGGTCCTCCCGCAGCGCCAGCACGGTGCCGGTTCGCCGGGCCGTCCCCGACCCCTGGGTCTGCAGTGCGGTGCGCACCTGGTGGGCGATCCGGATCAGGTCGTCGTCCAGCATCGAGGTGCCCACGAACAGCACGTGCCGGGTCAGCAGCAGCGAGTGGAGCACCCCGGCCAGCGCGGCGCCGGTGTTGCCGAACTGCAGGTACTCCTCCCGGGTCAGCACCACGCTCTCCGGGTGCGCGGCGTCCCCGTGCAGCTTCAGCAGCCACGGCGCCCCCGGCCGGGCCTCGTCGAAGGGCAGCACCGTCACCTGCCGGCCGATGTCGTCGGCGGCGAGCTCGACCAGCGGGTCGTAGTTGGTCGTCACGAACTCCTGCACCGGCAGGTCGGCGATCAGCGCGTGCGCCAGCGCGTAGGGCCCGGGACCGAACCGCTCCTGGACGAACGCCGTCAGCTCCTCCGCCCCGAGCTCACGCGCCAGCAGCGCCGCCGAGTCCTGGGCGGGGAGGCGGGTCAGCCCCGCGCGCAGCTCGTCGTCCAGACCCGATCGGGCGGCCAGCTCGTCGACCAGCTGCTCCCACGTCGGCAGCCCCGCGGCGGCGCTGACCCCGGCACCGATGAAGAGCGCCAGCTGGCCGCGGCGCGCCCGGTCGCCCAGGTCCTCGGCCAGCTGCCGCAGGTGCCCGGGCAGGTCCCAGCCCTCCTCCTCGCCCCGGCGGACCCGCTGGGCGGCGGCCAGGTCGCTGGGCCGGCGCAGCACCAGGGCGACGTCGAAACCGTGCTCCTGGGCGGCCTCCCGCAGCACCGGCAGCAACTGCTGCAGCAACGACCCCCGCTCGCCGGCGGCCCCACCCCAGCCGGTGCCCAGCGCGGGCAGCCCCACCAGCCGCCGCGCGCGTCCGTGCACCGGTTCGGGCACCTCGCGCCGGGCGACCGCCGCCAGCGCCTCGCGCGCCCCGTCGAGCAACCAGGACAGCCCCCGGCTCCCCGACCCGTCCGCGCCCCCGTCGACGGTGTCGACCAGCCACGCGCGGCGCGGACCCTCGTCGGGCACCTCGAGCACCCGCTCGTCCCCCGACCACGACAGTCCGACGCAGTTCCCGTCGGCCTGCCGGTCGGTGATCAGCTCCTCCGGCAGGAGGGAGCACCAGTCGCGGGCCACCCGCAGCGAGCGGTCGGTCGGCACCAGGACGTCGTCGCAGGAGAGCTGCGTCAGGTCCGCGCCGACCACGAAGACGTGTCCGCTCACGGCCGGGCCCATACCCACGGCCCGCGGGTCATGCGCCGCCGGTCAGGACCCGCAGCCGCCGGCGCCGCAGGCGCAGCCGCCGCAGCCGGCGCGCACCGGCGCCGGGGCGGGCGTCGCGGCCACCGTGCGCAGGTTCGCGGCACCCACCAGCAGCGGAACACCCAGCACCGCCACGGCCAGGGCGGCCACCACGGTCGCCACGTCGGCGGCCCGGTCCCAGCTCCGCGCGAGGCCGGTGACCACCAGCAATCCGGTCACCAGCAGCGACCAGACCAGCAGCGCCTGCCCGCCGCGCCGGGCCGCGCCACCCCGGCCCAGCAGACCGAGCGACGTGACCAGCAGCAGCAGCGGGACGCCGACGAGCAGGACCACCGCCGAGAGGGAGGCCGAGGCGACGGCGACGACCAGGCCCGCGGCCCCGGCCACGACGGCGGCCGTGCCCAGCGACCGCGCCCGTCCGGCGACCTCACCCGCCACCGCGCCCGAGCGGGCGCCGCGCAGCAGGACGGCGCCCCGCACGGCCAGGAACAGACCCACGGCGCCGAGCAGCAGCCGGGCACCGGCTGCCTCCCACACGACGGCGACCACCGCGACCGCGATCATCGCGAGGCCCAGCGCCAGCCACCGCGGCCAGGTGCGCCGCGCGACCTCCGGGGTCGCCGCGCTGACCGTGCCGGCCGAGAGGATTCCGGTTCCGTTCGCCACGGGCCCAGTGTCCCTCACCCCCGCCGGCGCTCGGGGAGGCACCGGGCCGGTGGCCGTGCCACGCTGATCATCTCCGCGTTCCACGCGGACGGGACCGAGGTCAGGAAGGCACCGGGGATGAGCGTGCAGGGCAGCGCCGGGTCGGCCGCGGACGCCGCGGGACGGGCAGCCGACAGCGGCGGCCTGGAGCACCTCGCCCGCGTCGGGTTGATCGCCTACGGGCTGGTCCACGTGCTCATCGCCTGGCTGGCGCTGCAGCTCGCGTGGGGGCGGACCGGTCAGCAGGCCGACCAGTCCGGTGCGCTCGCCACCCTGGCCGAGCAGCCGCTGGGCGAGCCGCTGCTGTGGGTCCTGGGCATCGGCCTCGTCGCGTTATCGCTGTGGCAGGCCGCGGAGATCCTCCGCTGGCGGCACGGGCTCACCGGGTCCGGGGACCGGCGGAGGAATGCGTGGGAGCGGACGGGCAAGGCCGCCGCCAAGGCCGTCGTCTACCTGGCCCTGGCGGTCCTGGCGATCCGGTTCGCCACCGGGGGCGGGCAGGGCAGCAGCTCCGGCTCCCAGCAGCAGGCCACCGCCGGCGTCCTCGGCTGGCCCGCCGGGCGCTGGCTGGTGGTGGCCGCCGGGCTGGCCGTCGTGGGCGTCGGCGGCTACCTCGTCCACAAGGGCGTCACGAAGCGCTTCCTCCGCGAGATCGACCTGGCCGGCTGCTCCGCCTCGGCCCGGCGGCTGGTCACCCGGCTCGGTCAGGTCGGCTTCCCCGCCAAGGGCGTCGCGCTCGGCCTCGTGGGCGGGCTGCTGGTGTGGGCGGCGGTCACCTTCGACCCCGCCAAGGCCTCCGGCCTGGACGGTGCCCTGCACACGCTGCTGACCGCGCCCGCCGGGCCGGTGCTGCTGACGCTCGTCGCCGTCGGGATCGCCGCCTTCGGTGCCTACTGCTTCGTCCGCGCCCGGTACCCCGAGCGCACCTGATGGCCCCGCTTCGAGGTCCCGCCACGAACTCGCGAGTGGTGGGGGGAAGCGGGGTCCTTCGTCGGCTGCACGACCTCGTCGACCGGGTCCGCCGGGTCACCGACTCCCCGGTGCTCACCCACCTCGCCCGCGCCGGCCTGATCGCCTACGGCGCCATGCACCTGCTCATCGCCGTCCTCGCGCTGCGCCTGGCGATGGGCCTGCGGGGAGCCGACGCCGACCAGACCGGCGCGCTGCTCACCGTCGCCGGCGGGCCCGGCGGGCGGCTGCTGCTGGTCGCGATCGGGCTGGGCATGCTCTCGCTGGCCGTGTGGCAGGCGGCCGAGGTGCTGCTCTGGTGGCACGGCCTGCTCGACCCCGCGCACCGGGTGCACACCGCCGTCGTCTGCGCCAAGTGCCTGGTCAAGGGCGCCGTGTACGGGTTCCTCGGGCTCACCGCCCTGCTGTTCTCGTTCGGTCTCGAGTACGAGGCCGACGAGCGGCTGCGCGGTCTCACCGAGGAGACGCTGCTGATCCCCGGCGGGGCGGTGCTGGTCGGCGCGGTCGCCGCCGGGGTGGTGGCGGTCGGGATCTACACGTTCGCGCGCGGCTGCACCGGCGGCTTCATGCGCGACATCGACCTGCCCGCCGCCCCCGACCGCTGGGAGCCGGTGATCGAGGCGCTCGGGCGGATCGGCTACCTGGCGAAGGGCATCGCGTTCGGGCTGGTCGGCGTCCTGCTGTGGCGCGCGGCCACCTCGTCCGACGTCTCCACCGCGACCGGGCTCGACGGCGCCATGACGGCGATCGCCGGGGTGAGCGCCGGGCCGTGGCTGCTCGCCGGGGTCGCGGCCGGATTCGCGGCGTTCGGCGTCTACGCCCTCGCCCGCGCCCGCTACCCCGACCGCGACCCGTCGCAGTGACGTGCTGGAACGGCCCCCGTGCAGGGCCCCACGCCGAGCATGCGAGGCGTGGGGCCCTGCACGGGGGTCCTTCTACGTGCGGGGACCGCCGGCGACGTAGACGACCTGGCCGGAGACGAACCCCGCGCCCTCGCTGCAGAAGAAGGAGACGGTGTGCGCGATGTCCTCGGGCACACCCGCCCGCGCGACCGGGATCGCCGCGGCCCGCTTCTGCACGTAGGACTCCCACTCCTCGCCGATGCGCTCGGCCGTCGCCTTGGTCATCTCGGTCTGGATGAAGCCGGGCGCGATGCAGTTGGCGGTGACGCCGAACTTGCCCAGCTCGATCGCGAGGGTCTTGGTGAAGCCCTGCAGGCCGGCCTTCGCCGTGGCGTAGTTGGCCTGCCCGCGGTTGCCCAGTGCGGAGGTGCTGGACAGGTTGACGATCCGACCCCACTTCTGGTCGATCATGTGCTTCTGCGCCGCGCGGGTCATCAGGAACGAGCCGCGCAGGTGCACGTGCATGACCACGTCCCAGTCGGCGTCGGACATCTTGAACAGCATGTTGTCGCGGGTGACGCCGGCGTTGTTCACCAGCACCACCGGCGGCCCGAGCTCGGTGGCGATCCGGTCGACCGCCGCCTGCACCTGCTCGCCGTCGCCGACGTCGGCCCCCACGGCCAGCGCCCGGCCGCCGGCGGCTTCGATCGCCTCGACGGTGCCGCGGGCGTCGTCCTCCTTCAGGTCGATCACCGCCACGGCGAAGCCGTCCCGGGCCAGCCGCAGCGCGGTGGCGGCGCCGATGCCGCGGGCGGCACCGGTGACGATGGCGACGCGGGGGGAACCGGTGGGGGACGTGGACATGCGGCAGCGCTCCTCGGCTCGTTCGGGACGGTCGGACGGAGTCTGGCTCAGACCCGCTCGAACAGCGCGGCGAGCCCCTGGCCGCCGCCGATGCACATCGTCTCCAGGCCGTAGCGGGCGCCGCGCCGGTCCATCTCGCGCAGCAGCGTGGCGAGGATGCGGCCGCCGGTCGCGCCCACCGGGTGGCCGAGCGAGATGCCCGAGCCGTTCACGTTGGTGCGCTCCCAGTCGGAGTCGGTGAAGCCCCACTCCTTGGCGACGGCGAGCACCTGGCTGGCGAACGCCTCGTTCAGCTCGATGAGGTCGACGTCGGAGAGCTTGAGGTCGGCCAGCGCCAGCGCCTTCGCGGTGGCCGGCACCGGGCCGATGCCCATCGTCTTCGGGGGCACGCCGCCCACCCCGAAGGACACCAGGCGGGCCAGCGGGCGCAGGCCGAGCTCGGCGGCCTTCTCCGGGTGCGTGACGATCGCAACCGCGGCGCCGTCGTTCTGCCCGGAGGCGTTGCCCGCGGTCACCGTGGCGTCGGGGTCGTTCTTGCCCAGGATCGGGCGCAGCTTGGCGAGGGTCTCGACGTTCGAGTCGGGGCGGATGTGCTCGTCGCGGTCGACGACGGTCTCGCCCTTCCGGTGCTTGATCGTCACCGGCACGATCTCGTCGGCGAACCGCCCCTCGGCGGTGGCGGCCGCGGCGCGCTGGTGGCTGCGGACGGCGTACTCGTCCTGCTCCTGGCGGCCGATGCCGTAGTCCCGGCGGACGTTCTCCGCGGTCTCCAGCATCCCGCCGGGCACGGGGTGGTTCTGGCCGCCGGCGGTGACCCGGCCGCGGGCCAGCCCGTCCTCCAGCAGCACGCCGGGCCCGGGCTTGACGCCCCAGCGCATCGCGGTCGAGTAGAACGGCGCGTTGCTCATGGACTCCGCGCCGCCGGCCAGGACGACGTCGGAGGCACCGGACTGCACCTGCAGGGCCGCGTAGACGACCGCCTGCAGGCCCGAGCCGCAGCGGCGGTCGATCTGCAGACCGGAGGCCGTCACCGGCAGGCCCGCGTCGAGGGCGGCGACCCGGCCGAGGGCGGGGGCGTCCATCGTCGGGTAGCAGTGCCCGAGCAGGACGTCGTCCACCGACTCCGGCGGCAGCCCGGTGCGCTCCATCAGCGCCCGGATCACCGTCGCCGCCAGCTCCTGGACGGGGACGTCGCGCAGCGAGCCCCCGAACCCGCCGACCGGCGTCCGCAGGGGCTCGCAGATGACCGCATCGCGCACGGTGGTCCTCCTCGTTCGTCCGCTCCCGACGCCCGGCACGGCGCCGCGTGGCGCCGAGTCTGCCCCGCGGGCGACCGGCGCGCGCCCCCGGCCCCTGTCCGGCAGGGACCCGGGAGGTCAGGAGGCGGCGGCGTCGACCTGCTCGCCGGCCAGGAGGCTCCAGAGGCCGGTGATCTGCAACGGCCGGATGACGGCGCGGGTCGCGGCCAGCACCCGCAGGTGCCCACCGGCGGCCAGCGCCTTCCGGTGCGCGGCGGCCAGGGTGCAGAGCCCCGCCGAGTCGAGGAAGGTGACGGCGGTCAGGTCGACCACGACCTCGCGGGGCGCGGCGTCGACCAGCTCGTCGAGGACGGCGCCGACCCGGGGGGCGGAGGTGCAGTCGACCTCGCCGGCGACGGTCAGCCGCGGCTGGGCGGCGGTGCCGGCCACCTCGAGCGCGAGGGGAACCGCCGGGGGGACGTCCGGCCTGACGGGGACCGGGGTGGACTCGGTGAGCGAACGGTCGAGCGAGGAAGCGGTCACGGATATGCCTCTCGGGGCGGATGCCGGACCAGTGAGCCTGCGGACGCGAACGACACGACGACCAGCACTGGGTTGGCGGCTGCTGCTGAACCGCACCTCCGACCGTAGGCATTGCGGGGTCGGGGCACAAGGGTCGGCACGCCGCCCGGACGCCGACGCGTGCGAGGTGCTCCGCCGCAGGTCCGGCGGGAGGCGGATACTGGGCCGGTGACCGAGCCCCGCCCCTCGTCCCGCCGCCCCTCCCCCCTGCTCGTCGGAGGCTGCGTCGCCGGGGTGGCGGTGGCGGTGGGCGCGTTCGTCGTGCTGGACCTGATCCTCGCGGCCGCGGTGGCGATCGCCGCGCTCACCGCCGTGGCCCTGGCCGTCGCCGCCTCCGGCTGGGAGTCGCACGCGACCTTCGAGCAGCGGGAGCTGGCCCGGGCCCGCCGGCGCAAGGAGAAGTGGGAGCGCAACGCCGACGCCCGAGCGCGCGACCGCGCTCGCTGGGAGGCGCACCAGGCGCGCAAGGCGGCGCGGAACTCCACCCGGTAAATGGTTGGACGGCCGGACGACGACGGCCTAGCGTCCCTCCCCATGCGGTACTCCGTGCGACTGCGCACCTCCTGAGCTGACGCGCCGCGGGCCGGTTCCCCCGCCCGCCGTTCGCGCCCGGTTTCTCCGGGCGCCCGCTCCCCCGCGTCCCCGCCGGGCCTCGTCGCGCTCGCGGGACGCCCCGCACCGCACCGCCACGGAGGCACCCCGTGTCCCGCACCAGCCCCGTCCCCTCCGGTCCCGCCGCTGACGCCCGCGCGGCGCTGCCCGAGAACGAGACCGCCGCGTTCGACCGCCTCGCCCACGCCGTCCTCGCCTCGCCGTCGGCGCCGCTGGGTCCGCTCCTGCGGGCCCAGCTGCCCGGCACGGCCGGCGTCCGCTGGCTGCGCCAGGAAGGGCTCGCGCCCACCACCCGGCCGACGGCGCTGACCGCCGACCGGTGGCTGTCGCTGTTCCGCTGCTGGCAGTCGGTGTCCCCGGCGCCCGGGGCGGCCGGCGCCGGCAACCGGCGAGGCGGCGGCCGGCCGTCTCCCCACGGCCACGCCCCCGGCGCCGCCGCCATCCCCCGCTGGGGTCAGTGAGGCCGCGTCCGGAGGCTCGCCGCGAGCGTGCGCGCGGTGAGAGGGACGGGGTCCTTCACCAGCCGACCGCGTCCTCGGCCGCCAGGTCGAGGGCGCGGTCGGGCAGGGCGAAGGCCTCGGCCAGCGCCTGGCGGAGGTCCCACGCGCCCGACCGCCAGGCGAGCGCCCGCCCCAGCGCACCCGGCGTGCCGTCGACGTGGTCGACGTCGTCGGCCGGCCACCACGGCACCGGACGCCCGTCGACGGTGAGTGGTGCGTGCACCGCCACCGATCCCGTCAGTGCGCCGCTGCCGAGCCGGGCGGCGGCCAGCGCGGCGCCGGGCACCTCGGCCCACGCCGACGAGCGCAGCGGCTCGCTGGTCACCCGCGGCCGGCGCACCAGCTCGCCGGCCAGCGGGAGGTCGAGCAGGTCGGCCACCGGCCCCGGTGCCCCGCCGGCCGGCACGACCGGCAGGTCCACCAGCGGCAGCAGGTGCGGTGCGTCCAGCACCACCGCACGCTCCACCACCCGGTCCGGCGCGATCCGCACCCGGGCCGGCGGCTCGACGTCCCACCCGTCCAGCGCGACGGCCAGCCGCGCGTGGACCGTGCGGAGCACCGCGGGCGCGACCGTGCGCGCGGGGTCGGCCAGCCGGTCGAGCAGGTCGCGGGCGCCGTCGGGATCGACCAGCACGTCGGCCAGCGCGGCGGGCGGGCGCAGCAGCCCCAGCAGCGGCTCCCCGAGGGGAGCGGGGTCGTACAGGCCGGCGAGCTCGGTGCTGTCGGGGTGCGCCAGGCGGTCCGGCCGGTGCCCGTCGAGGACCGGGTGGGTCAGCAGCCACCAGCGCAGGTAGCCCGGCGCCGGCACGCCACCGACGACGACGTCGGCCCACGCCTCGGCGGGGGCCGTGGCGAGCAGCGCGAGCGCCCCCGGCCAGTCGGCCACCAGCTCCAGGTCGCGGACGGCGACCAGCGCGGGCCAGACCGGCGGCTCCTCCCCGGCCAGCCGGTCGAGCACGGCGTCGGCCCAGTCGAGCGCGCCGTCGACGTCGAGCTCGTCGGGGTCGTCCGCGCGCACCAGGGCGAACCGGTCGAGCACGCCGACCGCGCGCAGCGCCGCGGCGTCCGCCGCCGTGGCGAAGGCCGGGTCGAGGACGCCCAGCGCCCCCTCCTCCAGCACGGTGGCCAGCGGCGAGCCCGGCAGCAGCAGCTCCCCCGCCGGCGCGTACCCGCCGGCGGCGTCGGGCAGCGCCAGCTCGGCCAGCCACGGCGCACCGGCGACCTCCGGGGCGGCGGCGACCAGGGCCAGCACCGCGTCGGCCAGCTCCTCGGGGTCGGGCGCGCCGGCGACGTCCTCCTCGGCCGCGTCGAGCGAGCCCGCCACCGCCGCCCGCACCGCCGGATCGGTGAGCACCGCCTCCGCCGTGGCCGGACGCGCGCCCAGCCGCTCCAGCAGCCGGCGCGCGGGCCGGGGGCCCGCCGCCGCCGGGTCGGCGAGGCGCAGCGGAAGGGCAGCCAGCCGCTCCACCGGCAGGCCGGGTTCGGGCAGCAGCACCCCGGCCGGGCCGTGCGCGGTCCGCCCGTCGGCCAGCGGCACCGGCAGCGCCGCCAGCTCCTCCCGGTCGGCGTCGGCGAAGGCCGCGTACAGCTCGGCCCACCAGCCGGCCGGGCGGGCCACCTGCCGCACCGCCTCGACGACGTCGGCGAGCCCGGACCGGCGGATCCCGAGCGCCGCGAGCACCGGCCCGTCGGCGCGCCGCGACCAGCCCGCCGGCAGCAGCCCGGGCAGCACCCCGGTCACCGCGGCGACCTGCTCGGCGGTGGCGCCGTCCAGCACGACCGCGCGGGCGGGCGGCTGCCGCTCCCCCGCCTCGCCGGCCACCGGCAACCACGCGGTCGCGCGCAGCCGCTCCAGCGCCGCACCGGTGAGCGCGGCCTCGAGGGCGGCGCCGGCCAGCCCCGGCCGGGGCAGGACCATCAGCAGCTCCGGGTGAGCGGGCAGGCGGGCGACCAGGTCGGCGAGCGCCTGCGCCGACTCGGCCACGAGCAGGTCGGTCACCGGACCCGGGAGCACGTGCCGCCGGTCGGGCCCCAGGGGGAACGGCGCGATCAGCCGCAGCGGCAGCGGCAGCGGCTCGTCGGTGGGCGTCGGGGCGTGCACCACCTGCCGGCCGGGCAGGGGCCGCGGTCGCCCGGCGTCGTCCAGCGGGACCGCCCAGGCGACCGTCCAGGCCCGGCGCTCGCGCTCCTCGACCGGTCGACCGGCGAGCAGCTGCGGCGGCAGCTCACCCGACCGCTCGGCGACGGCCCACCGCGTCGGCACGCCGTCCTCGGTCATCCGCACCTCCGGCGCGCTCCCCTCCCGGGTCAGCACGCGGCGGGCGCCGTCGACCACCACCTCCACCACCGCCAGGCCGGGCAGCGCCAGCAGCAGCTCGGCCGGGAGCGCCCGGAGCGCCGCGACGACGCCGTCCCGCGCGCCCGGGAGCAGGGGCAGCACGACCTCGGTGTCGAACCCCTCCGGGAGCGCACCGGCGGCCGGCCAGGGCAGCCGGAGCACCGGCACCGCGCCGTCCCGGCGGGCCAGCTCGGCGGCCAGCTCCGGCAGCGCCGCCACCTCCGCCCGCGTACGCCCGGCGCTGAACCGGACGCCCCCGGTGCGGGAGAGCACCGCCGGCTCGTCGCTCACGGCCAGCACCGCGGCGAACCCCACGCCGAACCGGCCGACGGCGGCGGGGGCGTCCCGCTTCGCCGAGGCACGCAGCGTGGCCAGGCCCACGACCCCGCCGGCGTCCAGGGGCGCCCCCGTGTTGGCGGCCCGCAGCTCGTCGCCGGCCAGCAGCAGGCGCAGCCGCCCCGGCACGCCGGCCCGCAGCGCGGCGTCCGCGGCGTTCTGCGCCAGCTCCACGAGCAGCCGGTCGCGGTAGCCACCCCGGACGAGGTCCTCCTCGGCGTTGGCGTCCTCGCGGAACCGGGCCGGCGAGTCGGCCCAGGCCGCGAGCACCCGGCGCCGCAGCCCGGCCGTGCCGAACGGGTCGCGGGGGTCCCCGGGGGTGCTGGCGGCCATGCGCACGGACCCTAGAGCCGCCCGGTCACCCCCGGGTCACCTCTTCGGGGTGGGACGAGGATTCGACCCGCGCCGGAACGGGCAGGGTGGCGCCACGACCGGTCAGCGGAGCCGGCACGAGGAGGCGGTGACGGGTGGCGCTCTGGGAGTCCGCGCGCCCCCCGGACCGGTTCGCCGAGGTGTGGTGCCAGGAGCTCTCCTCGCTCGGTGAGCTGGCCGCGCTGCGCGCCCGGCTGCGGACCGCCACGACCGGCAGCCCCACCGTCGCCCACCCCGAGCGCGACCACTGGTCCGAGCGGCTGGTGCTCATCGCCGACGAGCTCACCTCCAACGCCCTCCGGCACGGGGGCGCCCCGGTCGCGGCGGTCCTCGGCCGCGACGGCGACCGGTGGCTGATCGCCGTCCGCGACTCCGCCGCCGACGTCCCGCCGGCCCCGGCCCAGGGCCGCGACCCCGGGCTCGGCGGCTTCGGGCTCTACCTGGTGGCCGACCTCTCGCTGGCCCACGGCTGGTTCGCCGAGCCCGGCGCCAAGACCGCCTGGGCCGTGGTGGACGGTGGCGGCTGAACCGGGTCAGCCGCCGCCCTCGGTGCAGTCTCCGCCGGAGTAGCAGACCGGGCGGTCGTACGGCGGCTCGGGGACGTCGTCCTCCCGGCCGTCCAGATCAGTGGTCAGCGCATCCACCGGCGAGTTGTCGTCCCCGAGGACCTCGATACGGGGCGGGCACCGGACGGGTTCGGTGCGCACCGTCCCGCGGTCGTCCCCGCCCTCGCCGACGGTGATCAGCACCTCCAGGCAGGTGCCCAGCGACGCGGTGGTCGTCTGAGGCTTCCACCCCTCCGTCTCCGACACCGTGACGCCGACGCCGACCAGCAGCCGGATCTCGTCCCCGTCGGCCGAGGACGCCAGCGCCTCGCCGTAGGGGTCCAGCGACTCGAGTGCGGCGCGGCCGGTGGACAGGGGGTCGCGCGCGCGATCATCGAGGTAGTGCTCGTGCACCGACCCGACGCGCTCCTGCAACCGATCGTGCGCCTGCTCCTCGAGGCTCCGCGCGCACCCGCTCAGCAGGAGGGCCCCCGCCAGCACCCACGCCGCCCTCCGCACCACCTCGTGAGGATGCCATGCGCGGAACCGCGATGTCTCGGATCGGTGGCTCTCCCCGACCGGGCGAACCCCGGCGCGGATGTCTGTGACTCGCGGGTAACGTGCGTCACATGTCGCTCGCCGAGCAGATGGACACGGTCACCGGCTCCACCGCGGGAACGGTCGGCCGGCACGCCACCACCGAGACGTTCGAGTCGACGGCGCCGGCCACCGGCGAGGTCGTCGGCGTCTTCCCCGTGCACGACGAGGCCGCCGTCGGCGCGACCGTCGCGCGGGCCCGCACCGCCGCGCAGCAGTGGGCGGCGCTGGGCTTCGACGGCCGCAAGGAGCGGCTCTCGGCCTACCGCGGCTACCTGGCCCGGCGCATGCACGAGCTGGCCGACCTGGTGCACCGGGAGAACGGCAAGCCGCATGCCGACGCGATCCTCGAGATCACCCTCGCCGTCGACCACCTCGCCTGGGCCGCCGGGCACGCGCGCAAGACCCTGGGCCCGCGCAAGGTCAACCCCGGCCTGCTGGCCGCGAACCACGCCGCCTACCTGGAGTACCAGCCGCTGGGCGTCGTCGGCGTCATCGGCCCGTGGAACTACCCGGTGTTCACGCCGATGGGCTCGATCGCCTACGCGCTGGCCGCCGGCAACGCCGTCGTCTTCAAGCCCTCCGAGTACACGCCGGCCGTCGGCGCCTGGCTGGCCGCCGCCTGGCGGGCGGCCGTCCCCGACTGCGCCGACGCCTTCCAGGTCGTCACCGGCTTCGGGTCCACCGGCGCCGCGCTGTGCCGGGTGCCCGTCGACAAGCTCGCCTTCACCGGCTCCGCGGCGACCGGCAGGAAGGTCATGGCCGCCTGCGCCGAGACCCTCACCCCGGTGCTCATGGAGCTCGGCGGCAAGGACGCGATGATCGTCGACGACGACGCCGACGTGGCCGCCGCCGCGGACGCGGCCGTCTGGGGCGCGATGAGCAACGGGGGCCAGACCTGCATCGGCATCGAGCGGGTGTACGCAACCGAGGCGGTCTACGACCGCTTCGTGGACGCGGTCACCGCCCAGGTGCGCACCCTGCGACCGGGTGCCGACGGCGGGGCGACCTACGGCCCGATGACCATGCCCGGGCAGATCGACGTGGTCCGCTCGCACGTCGCCGACGCCGAGTCCGCCGGCGCCCGGGTGGTCACCGGTGGCACCGACGCCGAGGCGTTCCCGGCCCAGGGCTACGTGGCGCCCACCGTGCTGCTCGACGTCCCCGAGGACTCGGCGGCGATCCGCGAGGAGACCTTCGGCCCCACGCTCACCATCACGAAGGTGCGCGACGCCGAGGAGGCCCTGCAGCGCGCCAACGACACGACCTACGGCCTGGCCGGGGCGGTCTTCTCGGCCTCCAAGGACAAGGCGATGGACCTCGCCCGCCGGATGCGCAGCGGCATGACGTCGATCAACTCGGTGCTCACCTTCGCCTCGGTCCCCGCCCTGCCCTTCGGCGGCGTGGGCGACTCCGGTTTCGGCCGCATCCACGGCGAGGACGGGCTCAAGGAGTTCACCCGCGCCAAGGCCATCACCCGCCAGCGCGTGCCGCTGCCGGTCAACCTGATGAGCTTCGGCCGGCCCGCGAACGCCGCCGACGCGCTCGCCCGGGTCATGGGCATGCTGCACGGACGACACCGGTGAGCACGGCGGACGTGGCGGAGTTCGACGTCGTCGTCGTCGGCGCGGGCTCGGCCGGCAGCGCGGTCGCCGGGCGGCTGAGCGAGGACCCGTCGCTGCGGGTGCTCGTGCTGGAGGCCGGCGGCCCCGACGACGTCCTCGAGGTCAAGATCCCCGCCGGGCTGTACAAGGTCTGGCGCACCCGGCACGACTGGAACTACACGACGGACGAGCAGCCCGGCTTGGGCGGCCGGAGGCTCTTCTGGCCGCGCGGCAAGCTGCTCGGCGGCTCGTCGTCGATCAACGCGATGATCTACATCCGCGGCGCCCGGGCCGATTACGACGAGTGGGCCGAGCTGACCGGCGACCCGTCGTGGTCCTACGAGCAGGTGCTGCCGCTGTTCCGGCGGATGGAGGACAACGCCCGCGGGGCCGACGAGTGGCACGGCGTCGGCGGCCCGCTGCGGGTCGAGGACCTGCGCTCGCCGCACCCGTGGACCACGGCGGTCGTCGAGTCGGCGGTGGCCAGCGGCTACCCGCGCAACCCGGACTTCAACGGCGCCACGCAGGAGGGCGTCGGCCCGTTCCAGGTGACGCAGCGCCGCGGCCGCCGCTGGTCGGCTGCCGACGCCTACCTGCACCCCGCCGCCGGCCGGCCGAACCTGACCGTGCGCACCGGGGCGCTGACCACCCGGGTGCTGGTCGAGAACGGGCGGGCCACCGGGGTCGAGTACCGCTGCGGCGGCCGGCTGCACACCGTGCGCGCCACCCGGGAGGTGGTGCTCTCCGGCGGCGCGGTCAACTCCCCGCAGCTGCTGATGCTCTCCGGCATCGGCCCGGCCGATCACCTGCGCGAGGTCGGCGTCGACGTCGTCCACGACCTGCCGGGGGTGGGCGCCGGCCTGCAGGACCACCCGCTGGTGCCGGTCATCTGGACCGTGCGCTCGGGGAGGTCGCTGCGGCTGGCCGAGACGCCGGTCAACCTCGCGAAGTGGAAGGCGGCCGGTCGCGGCCCGCTCACCTCCAACCTCGCCGAGGCAGGGCTGTTCACCCGGTCCCGCCCCGACGTGGCCGAGCCGGACCTGCAGCTGCACTTCCTGCCGGTGAAGTTCTGGAAGCAGGCGGAGGTCGACCCCGACGCCGAGGCCTTCACCGCGGCCGTCGTGCTCGTGCGGGTGCACTCGCGCGGCTCGGTGCGGCTGCGCTCGGCCGACCCGACGTGGGCCCCGGCCATCGACGCCGGCTACCTCACCGACGAGCGCGACCTCGACGCGCTGGTCTCCGGCGTCGAGCGGGCCCGCGAGATCGCCTCGGTCGCCCCGCTGTCCTCGGTGCTGGCCGAGGAGTGGTCGCCCGGCGGCACGGTGCACGGGCGGGAAGCGCTGCGGCAGAAGGTGCGCGACACCCTCGAGTCGCTCTACCACCCGGTGTCCTCCTGCCGGATGGGCACCGACGACGGTTCCGACGACATGGCCGTCGTCGACCCGCAGCTGCGGGTGCGCGGCATCGAGGGCCTGCGGGTGGTCGACGCCTCGGTCATGCCGACGCTGGTGCGCGGCAACACCAACGCGCCGACGATCATGATCGCCGAGCGGGCGGCCGACCTGATCCTCGGCCGCACGCCCGCGGGGCAGCCGGCCGCCGCGCACTGAGCCGGAAGCGCCTCCCGGGAGGTGCCGCGTCCTCACCCGATGTGACCTGACACTCCCTCCCGGTGGGACCACACGGCGGCCGGGTCTGGTTGAGTGGTGTGTACCGGCGCCGCCCTCGCTCATCCGGAGCGGCAGGAATCGACGTCGGGCTGAGGCTGCGCCACCTTGGTGCGCCCGGCTGACCGACGTCTCGCCGACGATGCGAGCCCGCCCTGCCCACGCGCAGGTGCGCCGGCGCTCGCTCGACTGCGGTGGTCGCGCAGCCACTCGAGCGTCGAAGGACTCCATTGACCTCCATGCAGAACACCCCCGCCCCCAGCGAGGGCGGCGCCCGCCGCCGTCGTGGCGGCCGCGGCCGCGGCACCCGCCCGGCCGGCGAGCAGCAGAACCAGAACCGCCCGGCGCCCGCCGCCGCCCCCGCGCCCGTCGTCGTCCCCGTCGGGGCCGACGCGACCGTGCTCCCCACCGACACCACCTTCGCCGCCCTCGGCGTCCCCGCGCCGATGGTGGAGGTGCTCGAGACCAGCGGCATCACCGCGCCGTTCCCCATCCAGGTCGCCACGCTGCCCGACAGCCTGGCCGGGCGCGACGTCCTCGGCCGCGGCCGCACCGGCTCGGGCAAGACCCTCGCCTTCTCCATCCCCCTGGTCGCCCGGCTCGCCGCCTCCGGCACCCGCCGCCAGGCCAAGCGCCCGCGCGCGCTGGTGCTCGTGCCGACCCGTGAGCTGGCCAACCAGGTCTTCGCGGTCGTCGACCCGATGGCCCGGGCGCTGGGCATGTCCGCGACGACGATCTTCGGCGGCGTCGGCCAGAACCCACAGGTGCAGGCGCTGGCCCGCGGGGTCGACATCGTCATCGCCTGCCCCGGCCGGCTCGAGGACCTGATCGGCCAGGGTCACTGCGACCTGGGCGCCATCGAGGTGACCATCCTCGACGAGGCCGACCACATGGCCGACCTGGGTTTCCTGCCCGGCGTCAAGCGCATCATGGACCGCACTCCGAAGGTCGGGCAGCGCATGCTCTTCAGCGCCACGCTGGACAACGGCGTCGACGTGCTGGTCAAGCGCTACCTCGACAACCCGACGACCCACTCGGTCGACCCCGCGGTGGCGCCGGTCAGCACGATGACCCACCACGTCTTCCACGTGCAGAGCGCGGACAAGGCCGAGGTCGTGCGGCAGCTGGCGTCGGGGCTGGGTCGCAGCGTGCTGTTCACGCGGACCAAGCACCAGGCCAAGAAGCTGGCCAAGCAGCTCACCGCGGCGGGCATCCCGTCCGTCGACCTGCACGGCAACCTCAGCCAGAACGCCCGTGAGCGCAACCTCGAGGCGTTCAGCAACGGCTCCAGCCGGGTGCTGTGCGCGACCGACATCGCCGCCCGGGGCATCCACGTCGACGACGTCGCGCTGGTCGTCCACGTCGACCCGCCGACCGAGCACAAGGCCTACCTGCACCGGTCGGGCCGCACCGCCCGGGCCGGCGCCGGCGGCACCGTCGTCACGATCACGACCCCCGACATGGTGGGCGAGGTGCGCACCCTGACCCGTCAGGCCGGGATCTCCCCGATCGTCAGCCAGGTCCGCCCCGGGGCCGAGCAGATCGCCGAGCTCGCCGGCCCGGCGGCGCCCTACGTCGAGCCGGCCCCGGCCCCGGAGCCGCAGCCGCAGGGCTCCGGTGGCGGCCGTCGCCGTCGCGGCGGCTCGGGTTCCGGCTCGGGCTCGGCCAAGCCCGCAGCGGCCTCCGGCCGCGGTGGTGCGGGGGGCTCCGGTCGCGCGAGCGGCCCGGCCCGCACCCGCGCCGAGCTGGCCGCGCGGGCCGGGACGACCTCGGCCGCCTCGTTCAGCTCGCGGTCCCGCCGAGGTCGCTGACCGCGCCGCGGCGGCGCCGACACCGGTGCCGCCGCGGGCGAGGGGTCGACGGTTGGTCCGCGCATCGCTGGGCACTGGACTGCACGTCGGATCCGACGCTCATCCGGCGCGGGCCGGGCGACGGCGTCCGCGCCGGGGGCACCGCACCCGGAGGAGGCACCGTGCCCCGATCGCCCCGTCCCCCGTCCCACCGACGCCGGGTCACGGCGGCCGCCTTCGCCGTCGGGCTGGGCCTGCTCACCGGCTGCGGGGGGAACGGCTCCACGGAGGACGCCGTGCCGACCGAGACGGCGCCGGGGCTGCCCACCCAGCCCGGTGACTCCGGGCGTGGCGGCTCGCCGTCGGCGACCTCGACCGGCGTGGAGACCGACGTCCGCACCGAGACGGTGCGACTGGAGGACGGCGGCCTCATCATGCCCACCGAGCTGGCGGCGGGACCCTACGAGATCGAGGTCGTCAACGAGGGCGGCCAGGAGCACGACCTCTCCGTCGATCGCGACGGGGATCAGGTCGCGACCACCGGTGTCATCCGGCCGGGGCTGACCGGCACCCTCACCGTCACCCTGGAGCCCGGCGAGTACGTCTTCTACTCCTCGCAGCGCGACGACCGGGAACGAGGCATCGAGGTCACAGTCCAGGTGGAGTGACCCTGCCGCGGCACCGCTCGTCGCCGCGCCGGAGAACGCCGCCGGGTGGGCCGGCGGGACGTCTCCCGCCGGCCCACCCGGTTCCCTGCACCCCACCGGCGGCCGGACCGCCGGAGCATCAGCCGCCGCTGGCGAAGGCGGCGTCGAAGGCGGCCGCGGGCGGGTCGAAGGCCAGCCGGCGGACGAACTGCAGCGCCTCGGGCGCACCGACGAGCCGGTCCATGCCGGCGTCCTCCCACTCCACCGAGATCGGCCCGGCGTAGCCGATGGTGTTGAGCATGCGGAAGCAGGCCTCCCACGGGACGTCGCCGTGCCCGGTGGAGACGAAGTCCCAGCCGCGCCGCGGGTCGGCCCAGGGCAGGTGCGAGCCCATCCGGCCGTTGCGGCCGTTGCCCACCTGCTTCTTCGCGTCCTTGCAGTCGACGTGGTAGATCCGGTCCTTGAAGTCCCACAGGAAGCCGACCGGGTCCAGGTCCTGCCACACGAAGTGCGACGGGTCCCAGTTCAGCCCGAACGCCTCCCGGTGACCGATCGCCTCCAGCGCGCGCACCGTCGTCCAGTAGTCGTAGGCGATCTCGCTCGGGTGCACCTCGTGCGCGAACCGCACCCCCACCTCGTCGAAGACGTCGAGGATCGGGTTCCACCGGTCGGCGAAGTCGCGGTAGCCGTCCTCGATCATCGACTCGGGGACCGGCGGGAACATCGCCACGGTCTTCCAGATCTTGCTGCCGGTGAACCCGACGACCACGTCGACGCCGAGCTTGGCCGCCGCGCGGGCGGTCAGCTTCATCTCCTCCGCGGCGCGCTGCCGCACCCCCTCGGGGTCGCCGTCGCCCCACACCCGCGGGTGCACCATGCCGCGGTGCCGCTCGTCGATCGGGTCGTCGCAGACGGCCTGGCCGTTGAGGTGGTTGGAGATCGCGAAGACCTGCAGGCCGTGCCGCTTCAGGATGTCGAGGCGTTCGGCCACGTAGGAGTCGTCGTTCGCGGCGCGCTCGACGTCGAGGTGGTCGCCCCAGCAGGCGATCTCCAGGCCGTCGTAGCCCCAGCCGGAGGCCAGCCGGCACATCTCCTCGAAGGGGAGGTCGGCCCACTGGCCGGTGAACAGCGTGACGGGACGGGGCATCAGGAGTTCCTCTCGATCTCGGTCCAGGTGGAGCGGTCCGCCGCGCTGCGCTCGACGGCGTCGAGCACCCGCTGGACCTGCAGGCCGTCGGCGAACGAGGGGGCCGGGTCCTCCCCCGCCCCGATGGCGGTGACCAGGTCGACGACCTGGTGGGTGAAGCCGTGCTCGTAGCCCAGGCCGTGCCCGGCCGGCCACCACGCGGCGACGTAGGGGTGCTCCGGCTCGGTCACGATGATCCGCCGGAAGCCGGCGGTCTCCGCGGGCTCGGTGCCGTCGAAGAACTGCAGGACGTTCATGTCCTCGAAGTCGAAGGCCAGGCTGCCGGCCGAGCCGTTGATCTCGATGCGGATGCCGTTCTTGCGGCCGAGGGCGAACCGGGTCGCCTCGAACACGCCGAGCGCTCCCCCGGCGAACCGGCCGAGGAAGACCGCGGCGTCGTCGACGGTGACCTGCCCCGTCCCCTCCCCGCCGACGCCGGACAACGATCCGGCCGACGCGGGCAGCGGGCGCTCGGTCACGAACGTCTCCAGCGTCGCGCTGACCCCGGTGAGCGTCTGGCCGGTGATGTACTGCGTCAGGTCCACGACGTGCGCCCCGATGTCGCCCAGCGCGCCGGAGCCGGCCTTGTCCTTCTCCAGCCGCCACGACATCGGTGCCGCGGGGTCGGCGATCCAGTCCTGCAGGTACTGCGCGCGGACGTGCCGGATCTGGCCGAGCCGGCCCTCGGCCACGAGCTTGCGGGCCAGCCCGATCGCGGGCACCCGCCGGTAGGTGAAGCCCACCATCGACCGGACGCCGCGGGTCGCGGCCTTCGCCGCCGCCTCGGCCATCGCCTCGGCCTCGGCCACCGTGTTGGCCAGCGGCTTCTCGCAGAGCACGTGCTTGCCGGCCTCGAGCGCGGCGATCGCGATCTCGGCGTGGGTGTTCCCGGGGGTGCAGACGTCGACCAGGTCGACGTCCTCGCGCTCGACGACGCGGTGCCAGTCGGTCTCGGTGCTCGACCAGCCCAGCTTGCCGGCGGCCTCGGCGACCTTGGCGGCGTCCCGCCCGGCCAGCACGGTCAGCTCCGGCCGCAGCGGCAGGTCGAAGAAGTGGGGGGCGGTGCGCCACGCGTGCGTGTGCGCGGCGCCCATGAAGGCGTAGCCGATCAGGCCGACGCCGAGGGTACGGGTCATCTGCTTCTCCCAGCGGGGGTGGAGCAGCGGGGGAACGCGCTCGCTCCCCCGCTGCCCCGTCGGATCAGGACTCGAACGCGCGGTCGATGTACTCGTCGACGTTCTCGGCCGTGACGACCGGCGCGTTGAGCACGATCTCCCGCGGGACCTCGGGCGAGACCAGGTCCGACATCGACTTGCCCTGCGCGATCAGCCGGGCCAGGCGGATGCCGTCGGCGGCCTGGGTGTGCGGGTAGATGACGGTCGCCTGCAGCACCGAGTCCCCGGACTGGATCTCCCGCATCGCGTTCGCCGAGCCGGCGCCGCCGACCATGACGAACTCGTCGCGGCCGGCGTTCTGGATGGCGGCGAGCACGCCGACGCCCTGGTCGTCGTCGTGGTTCCACAGGGCGTCGATCTGGGGTGCCGCCTGCAGCAGGTTGGCCGCGGCCTCCTCGCCGCCCTCGACGGTGAAGTCCGCCGCGACCCGGTTGTCGACGTCGAGGCCGCAGTCGGCCAGCGCGTCGGCGAAACCCTGGCTGCGGTCCTGGGTCAGCGGCAGCGAGTCGATGCCGGCGATCTCGGCGACGACGGCGTCGGGGTTGTCGCCGACCTGCTCGCAGATGTAGGTGCCGGCGGAGACGCCCATGCCGTAGTTGTCGCCGAGGACGGTGGCGCGGGCGGCGAACGGGCTGTTGAACTCGCGGTCGACGTTGATGACCGGGATGCCGGCCTCCATCGCCTGCAGCGCCACCGGCGTCATGGCAGCGCCGTCGAACGGCAGCAGCACGATGGCATCGACACCCTCGTTGATGAAGGTCTCCACCTGGCTGATCTGCGTGCTGACGTCGTTGGTGCCCTCGGCGACCTGCAGGTCGATGTCCTCGTACTCGCCGGCCGCGTCCCGTGCCGCCTCCGTGATGCCGGCCATCCAGCCGTGGTCGGCGGCGGGCGCGGAGAAGCCGATCCGGACGGTCTCGCCGGTCTCGTCGTTGGAGCTGGCCGCGGCGCCGGTGCCGCCACCACCACCGCCGGAGCTCTCCGGCTCGTTGCTGGTGCAGCCGGCGACGAGAACGGAGGCGCCGGCCAGGGCGACCGCGGTGGACATCAGACGACGGTGGGGGCGCTGCCTCGCTGCAGACATGTATCTCTCCTCGGTGTGCCACGTCCGGCGGGTCGCCGGCAGGTTCTGGGGGGTGGGGAAGTCAGTGCATGGGGATCAGGGGGCGGAGCCGGTGCCGGACCGGTCGCCGCCCGGCGCGCCGGGCACGCTCGAGCCGCCGGACACCGCGCCGGCCGGGGTGCCCCCCGCGACCGCGCCGCCGGACGACGACTCGCCCCGGCCGGAGCGCAGGCGGGACAGCCAGCCGGAGCCGCGGCGCCCCTCGGCCAGCCGCGTCTGCAGCAGGACGGCGACCACGATGATCACGCCCTGCGCGACGGCCTGGACCGAGCTGGACAGGTTGTTGAGCGTGAAGATGTTGCCCAGCGTGATGAGGATCAGCACGCCGAGGACGGTGCCGACGATCGTGCCGCGGCCACCGGTGAGCAGGGTGCCGCCGATGACGACGGCGGCGATCACCTGGAGTTCCAGCAGCGTGCCGTGGGTGGAGGTGCCGGTCGTCGTCCGCGCCATGAGCATCACCGCGCCGATGCCGCAGGTGACGCCGGAGAGCACGTAGAGCTTCAAGGTGTGCCACTGCACGCGGATGCCGGCCAGCCGGGCAGCCTCGGCGTTGCCGCCGACGGCGAAGGTGTGCCGGCCGAAGGTCGTGCGGTTGAGCAGGACCCAGCCGGCGACCGAGACGAGCGCCCAGATGATCACCAGCATCGGGATGCCGAGGACGTCGCCGGTGAAGAAGTCGAGGAAGCCCTCGTTCTGCACGATCTGGGTGCGGCGGTTGGCGATGATCTCGGCCAGGCCGCGGGCCGAGACCAGCATGGCGAGGGTGGCGATGAAGGCCACCAGCCGGCCGTAGGCGATGACGATCCCGTTGACCAGCCCCGCGCCGGCGCCGACCGCGATCGCCGTGAACACCATGACGATCCAGTGGAAGTCCTCGGCCATGGCCTGGGTGGCCAGCGTGGTCGCCCACACCGACGACAGCGCGACCAGCGCGCCCACCGAGAGGTCGATGCCACCGCCGATGATCACGAACGTCATGCCGATGCTGACCACGCCGACGACCGCGGCCAGCCGCAGGATGGTCAGCACGTTGTTGATGTCGACGAAGCGTTCCGGCGCGGTGACCGCGCCGACGATGCAGAGCAGGGCCAGCGCGACGACGAGGCCGACCAGCGGCCCCGCCGACCCGGCCATGAAACCGGCGCGCCTGCCGCCGTTCCCCTCGGGCGCGCGGCCCTTCGGCGTCGCGGGCGCGCCCGCTCCCCCGGTCGTCGCGGTGCTGCCGGTCATGCCACGTCCCCTTCGTGCTGCTGTGCGGTGGGCTGCTGCCGGTCGCCGCGCTGGCGCGGGCCTACCGATCCCTCCATGACGAGGTCGAGCACGGCGTGCTCGTCGAGCGCGTCGGCCGGCCGCTCGGCGACGACCGATCCGTCGGAGATCACCAGCACCCGGTCGGCCAGGCCCAGCACCTCGGGGATCTCGCTGGAGACCACGACGACGGCGACCCCGCGGTCGGCCAGCTCGCGGATCAGCGCGTAGATCTCCGAGCGGGCGCCGACGTCGACGCCGCGGGTGGGCTCGTCGAGGAGCAGGACCCGGCAGTCGCGCAGCAGCCAGCGGGCGAGGACGACCTTCTGCTGGTTGCCGCCCGACAGCGTCCGCACCTCCCGGCTGACGTCGCCCGGGCGGACGTCGAGGGCCTGCGCCTGCTCGCGCGCGGCGTCCTTCTCGTTGCTGCCGGAGAGGAACCCGCCGCGGGCGAACCGGGCCAGGCTGGCGATGCTCATGTTGCGGTAGACGGCGTCGCCGAGGAGCAGCGCCTGGCTCTTGCGCTCCTCGGGGGCAAGCCCGACGCCGGCGGCCACCGCGGCGGAGACCCGGCCCGGGCGCAGCCGCTGGCCCGCCACCGAGACGGTGCCGCCGGTCGCCCGGCGCGCGCCGTAGACGGTCTCGAGGATCTCCGAGCGCCCCGAGCCCACCAGCCCGGCGAGGCCGACCACCTCGCCCGGGCGGACGTCGAAGGACACCCCCCGGAACGTGCCGCGCAGGCTCAGGTCGCGCACCGAGAGCAGCGGCTCCGCGGCGGGGACGGCCCGGCGCTCGGGGAAGACGTACTCGATGTCGCGGCCGGTCATCAGCTCGATCACCTGGCGGGTCGTGGTGTCCCGCACCGGCAGCCCGGTGGCCACGGTGCGCCCGTCCTTGAGCACGGTGATCCGGTCGCCCACCTCGCGGATCTCCTCGAGGCGGTGGGAGATGTAGACGACCGCGACGCCGTCGCGGGTCAGGTCCCGGATCACCTCGAACAGGTGCTGGACCTCTTCGTTGTCCAGGACGGCCGACGGCTCGTCCATGACGATCAGCTGCGCGTCCTGGGAGAGCGCCCGGGCGATGCTGACCATCTGCTGCGCGGCGGCGGGCAGCGAGCCGACCTCCGCGGTGGGCCGGATCTCCGGGTGGCCGAGCCGGGCCAGCAGCTTGCCGGCGGCCTCGTTCGCCGGCGCCGGCCGGGCGAGGCCGAACCGCGACCGCTCGCGGCCCAGGAAGATGTTGTCGGCCACGGTGAGGCCGGCCACCAGGTCGAGCTCCTGGTAGATGGTGGCGATGCCGTGCTTCATCGCCACCTGCGGGTTGGTCAGGGAGACCTGCTCGCCGCGCCACTCGATCCGCCCGCCGTCGGGCTGGTGCGCGCCCGCGAGCACCTTGATCAGGGTCGACTTCCCGGCGCCGTTCTGCCCGAGCAGGCAGTGCACCTCCCCGGCCCGCACATCGAGATCGACGCCGTCGAGCGCGCGCACCCCCGGAAACGTCTTGACGATGCCGTGCATCGCCAGGAGCGGCGCACCTCCCGCGCCGTCGTGCCCCACCGGTGCACCGGCCACTGCGCCCACCTCCGGTACTTCTGCTCACCATTGACCATTAGTCCGCTGAGCGAGCAACATATGTGCCGCGTCACAGGGGGTCAAGGTTCCGGGCGCCGGTTACCGAACCGAGACCTCGACGCCGGCCCGGGCGCTCTCCTCGCCTTCCGCGCGAGACGGACCGCTACCGTGCGGCGCGTGATCGTCGTGCCGGCCGCCGTCGCCGTCGCCCTGCTGGCCGGCCTGGCCGTCTTCCAGGCGGCGCTCGTCGCCGGCGCCCCGCTCGGCCACCTCGCCTGGGGCGGGCGCCACCGCGTGCTCCCCCGCCGGCTGCGCATCGGCAGCGCGCTGTCGATCGCGCTGTACGCGCTCTTCGCGCTCACCATCCGGGCGTCCGCCACGCAGCTCACCGTGCCGGGCGCCGCGGGGGGCGTGAACGCCGGGATCTGGGTGCTGACGGCCTACTTCGGACTCGGCGTGGCGGTGAACGCCGCGTCGCACAGCCGGGCGGAGCGCGCCGTGATGACCCCGGTGTGCCTGGTCCTGGCGGCCTGCTGCCTCGTGCTGGCCCTGCAGTCCTGAGGGCGCCGGTCAGCGCGCCAGGGCCTGGACCGAGTCCTCGTCCAGGAACTCCTCGATCGCCATGAGCGCGGCACCGACGCGGCCGGAGCGCTCGGGAGCCTCGCTCACGGTGATCTCCAGGGCGCGGGCGGCCAGCGGCATCGAGCGGCGGTAGACGGCCTCCCGGATGCCCGCGAGCAGCGGGACGCCGGCCTGCGCCACACCCCCGGTCATGACGATGCGGTGCGGGTTGAAGAAGTTGACCAGCGCGGCGAGCACCGTGCCGATCGTGCGCCCCGCGCCGCGGACCAGCTCCAGCGCCACGCCGTCCCCCTGGGCGGCGAGCCGCACGACCTCGCGGACGGTCTCCACCGGCAACCCCGCGGCGACGGCGTCCCGCAACAGCGCGCCGCCGCCGGCGATCGCCTCCAGGCAGTTCTCCTGCCCGCACCGGCACACGACGGTGCGGCCGTCGGGCTGGGCGACGTGGATGTGCCCGATGTCGCCGGCGCTGCCCTGCGCCCCCCGGTACACCCGACCGTCGACGATCACGCCGCAGCCGATGCCCGTCCCCACCTTGACGACCAGCACGTCCTGCACCGAGCCGGCGACGCCGATCTCCCCCAGCGCCATGACGTTCACGTCGTTGTCGACGTAGACCGGGCACTCGTACCGGCCGAACGCGCTGGGGATCGGGTAGTCGTGCCAGCCCGGCATGATCGGCGGATGCGAGGGTCGGCCGGTCGAGAACTCCACCGGGCCGGGCACGCCCACGCCCACCGCGCAGACGTCGCCCGCCGTCAGCCCCGCCTCGGCGAGCACCTGCTGGGCCAGCCGGTCGACCTCCGCCAGCACCGGCCCGGGGCCGTCGGCGATGTCGATGGGGTGGCCGACGGTCGCGAGGATCTGGGCGGACAGGTCGGTGACGGCGACGTCGACGCTGGTCACCCCGAGGTCGACGGCGATCACGCAGCCGGCGCCGCTGTTGAAGCGCAGCAGCGTCGGCGGGCGGCCGCCGGTGCTCCAGCCACGCCCGCCCTCCGCCAGCAGGTTCGCGGCGATGAGCTGATCGACCCGTGCGCTCACGGTGTTGCGGGAGGCGCCCGTCAGCGCGACCAGGTCCGCCCGGCTCCGGGCGCGGCCGGTCCGCACGTGACGCAACAGCACGCCGGCAGACGCAGAGGTGGACGCCACGCCGTCATAGTGACACGCCGCGCCCGCACCGCCGGTGGCGCGAGGCCGCCACACGCACACGTCGGGCACGGGGTTGCCCGACGTGTGCGGGGGCACTGGTCGGGTCATGCTGGTTGAGCACTGGACCAGCTCCACCGACCAGAAAGGTGTGCTCCCGTGGGTCTGCCCATCACCCTGTCCGAGATCCCACCCCGGCTCTCCGCCGGCGCCTTCATCCTCAACAGCGGCCTCGGCAAGCGCGGTGCCGACGAGCAGGCGGCGGCCGGCATGCACGGCTTCGCCAGCGGCACGTACCCGTTCCTCGCGCGGATGGAGCCGCAGCAGTTCGCGAAGGCGCTGTCCACCGCCGAGATCGCCGTCGGTGCGGCGCTGCTCACGCCGTTCGTGCCCACCGCCGTTGCCGGCGCTGCGCTCACCGCCTTCTCCGGCGGGCTGCTCGGGCTCTACCTGAAGACGCCGGGCATGCGGAAGGAGGGCAGCCTCGCCCCCACCGAGCAGGGGCTGGCGATCGCCAAGGACAGCTGGCTGCTCGGCATCGGCATCGGCATGCTGGTGCGCGGCACCCTCGAGCGCGAGCCGCGGCGGGTGCGCAAGGCCGCGAAGACGCTCGACAAGGCCAACAAGCGGGCCGCGAAGGCCCGCCGCCGCCTCAGCGACTGACCTCCCCGGGAGGCTCCTCCCCGGGCAGGTTCACCAGGCCGACCAGCCGGCGCCGGCGCTCGTCGCCGGGCCGGTTGGCCAGCCGTGCCTGCAGCACCCCGCGGAGTTCGGTGAGCAGCTCGTCGAACTCGGCGTCGGTGAGCCAGAGGCCGACCTGGCGGTAACCGACCCCGTCGCGCACCAGGTCGGGCTCCCCGCGGTCGAGGTAGCGGTCGAAGTCCGCCAGCAGCGAGGCGACGAACGTGGTGAACGCCCGCCGGTGGTCCTCGCCCGTCATGGTGGCGAGGTCGTCGGCCGATACCTCCGCCGCCGACGACACCAGGCGGTAACTGCGCTCCGCGGCGCCGCGGACCCTCCGCTCCCCCACCACCTCGAGCACCCCGGCGTCGGCGAGGACGCCGACGTGCCGGTAGAGCGACGCGACCGGCACGTCGGGCAGCGCGGAGCGCACCTCTCCCGTGGTGAGCGTGCGGCCGCCGAGGAAGGCCTGCACCACGCGCAGCCGGACGGGGTGCAACAGCAGGTCCACCGAGTTCACGCGCTCACCGTTCTCATCCTTGACAACAGTCTCACGCGTGAGAATAGTGTCCGCCATGGCCACGCTGCAACTGACACCGTCCACCGTCGCGGTGCGCCTCACCCTCGGCGAGAAGATCGCCGGCCTGCTACGGGACGTGGAAGTGCCGCGCTCGGCGGTCCGCTCGGCCGAGGTGGTGGCCGACGCCCTGCCGGCCACGCGCGGCCTGCGCGCCCCCGGCCTGGCCCTCCCCGGTGCCCGGAAGATCGGCACCTGGCGGCGCCCCGGCGAGCGCACGCTGGTCTGCGTGCGCCGGGGGCAGCCGGCGGTCCGCGTCCGCCTGACGGGCCAGGGGTACGACACCCTGCTCGTCGGCACCGACGACGCCCCGGCCGTGGCCGCCGCGCTGCACCCGGTCGCCTGACGTGCGCGACGTCCCGGTCCAGATCCCCGGCGCCACCCCGCTCGCCGGCACCCTCTCGCTCCCCGAGGCAGCACCGCCCGCGCCCGCCGTCCTGCTGGCGTCCGGCTCCGGCCCGCTCGACCGCGACTCGAACCACCGCCGCGCCCGCTTCGACGTCACCCGCCAGCTGGCGCACGCCCTGGCCGGGGCGGGCATCGCGTCGCTGCGCTACGACAAGCGCGGGGTCGGCGGCAGCCCCGGCGACTGGCGGGCCGCCGGTCTGCACGACAACGTCGAGGACCTGGCCGCCGCGCTCGACGTCCTGCGCGCCCGGCCGGAGGTCGACCCGGAGCGGGTGCTGCTCGCCGGGCACAGCGAGGGCGCGATCCTCGCGGCCTCGCTCGCCGCCCGCGGCGCGCCCGTGGCCGGGCTGGTGCTGCTCGCCATGAGCGCCACCCGCGGCGAGGAGCTCTTGCGGTGGCAGGCGCGGCAGATCGCGCCGACCCTCCCGGCGCCGGTGCGGTTCCTGCTCCGCCTCCTGCGCACCGACCTGGAGGCGAAGGTCGCGGCCAACCACGCACGGGTCAAGGCCACCACCACCGACGTCGCCCGCATCGGCGGCGCCCGGGTCAACGCCCGGTGGACCCGGGAGTTCCTGGCACATGACCCACGGGAGGACCTC
Source organism: Blastococcus sp. SYSU DS0753 (assembly GCF_054051175.1). NCBI lineage: Bacteria > Bacillati > Actinomycetota > Actinomycetes > Geodermatophilales > Geodermatophilaceae > Blastococcus > Blastococcus sp. SYSU DS0753. The sequence goes on from NZ_JBJHAT010000002.1 coordinate 194,461, forward strand.
GCCCGGATCACGGTCCCGGTCCTGGCGGTCACCGGCGCCAAGGACCTGCAGGTGCGGCCGGAGGACCTGGCGGTGGTCGCGGCCACCGTGGGCGGGCCGGTGGAGACGCACCTGGTCCCCGACCTCACCCACACGCTGCGCCGGCAGGCCGGGCCGGCGTCGATGAGCGCCTACCGGAAGGAGCTGCGGTCCCCCGTCGACGCGGAGCTCCTCGCCACCGTCGCCGACTGGTGCCGGCGGACCACCCGCCCCTGAACGCGGGACGGGCGGGCACCCTGGGAGGTCCCGGGGTGCCCGCCCGCCGCCGGGCCGGTCTGCTCAGCGGACGCCGAGCAGGTGCTCCATCGCCAGCTGGTCGAGCCGCTCGAACTGCAGCCCGCGGGCACCCAGGGTCTCCGGGTCGTGGGCCTCGTTGCGCAGGGCGTCGAGGCTCTCGCCCTCGGCCAGGGTCGGCACGGCGAGCTCGGCCACGCGCGCGGCCTCCAGCGCCTCGGCGACCTCGGGATCGGCCCGGAACGCCTGCGCCTTCTCCTTGAGGATCAGGTAGTTGCGCATGCAGGCGCGGGCGGTCTCCCAGACACCGTCGATGTCCTCGGTCCGCGGCGGCTTGTAGTCGAAGTGCAGGTAGCCGTCGTAGGCCTTCCCCGACCCGGAGCCGAGCAGCGTGTCGACGGTCCAGAACGCCCCGCGCAGGTTGCCCGCGCCGAAGCGCAGGTCCTGGTCGAAGCGCGGGCCGTGCTGGCCGTTGAGGTCGACGTGGAAGAGCTTGTCGTGCCACAGCGCCTGGCCGATGCCCATGGCGAAGTTGAGCCCGGCCATCTCCTCGTGCCCGACCTCGGGGTTCAGCCCGACGCGGGTCGGCTCCTCGAGCTCGTTGATGAAGGCGATCGCGTGGCCGATGGTCGGCAGCAGGATGTCGCCGCGCGGCTCGTTCGGCTTGGGCTCCAGGGCGAACCGGATGTCGTAGCCCTTCTCCCGCACGTAGGAGCAGAGCAGGTCCAGGCCCTCCTTGTACCGGTCCAGCGCGGCGGCGACGTCCTTGGTGCCACCGGACTCCGCACCCTCACGTCCGCCCCACAGCACGTAGGTCTTCGCGCCCAGCTCGGCGGCCAGGTCGATGTTGCGCAGCACCTTGGCGATGGCGTACCGGCGGACGGCGCGGTCGTTGGCGGTGAAGCCGCCGTCCTTGAACACCGGGGCGCCGAACAGGTTGGTGGTCGCCATCTCCACGCCCATGCCGGTCTCGGCCAGCGCCTTCTTGAACCGCTCGAGAGTGGCGTCGCGGGTGGCGTCGTCGGGCACCAGGTCGTCGTCGTGGAAGGTGACGGCGGCGGCACCGAGCTCGGCGAGCCGGTGCACCGACTCCACCGGGTCCAGCGGGGGCCGGACGGCGCCGCCGAAGACGTCGACGCCCTGCCAGCCCACGGTCCAGAGACCGAAGCTGAACTTGTCGTCCTTGGTCGGGGTGTAGTCGGTCATGCGGGGATCTCCATCCGGGTCGATCGGTTGGCTGCACTGCGCGCGAGGGCCTCCGGCACACGCTGGATCGCGCGGCCCGGGGCGGACGAGGGGGTCGGCTGGTCGCCGGTGGTGGGGTGGGCCGCGGAAGAGGGGCCGGTGGCGGTCATCGGGCCCCGGCGCCTGTCGGCGTGAGCGAGGGCACCGGCACCAGCGTCGGGTCCTCGAGGACGGACTCCAGGGCGACGTGCGCGCCCCCGCGGACGGCCGCGGTGAACCCCAGGGTGGAGAGGACGACGCGCGCACCGGCGACGCCGGGCCCGAGCACACGGGCCTCCAGCTCGGTGAGCAGCGGCTCCATGAGGTACTCCCCCAGCACCGCGAAGTACCCGCCGAGGATGACCACCCGGGGGTTGAAGAGGTTGATGAGCACGGCGGCGCCGGTCCCGAGGGAGGTGCCGACCTGCCGGAGCGCGGCGAGCGTGCGGGCGTCACCGGCCTCGGCGCGGGCAGCGACCTCCGCCAGCCGCGCCTCCAGGTCACGGCCCGGATCGGCCACCGGGTCACCGGGATCGGCGGCCGCGCGCAGCAGGGCGGCCAGGCCGACGACGGTCTCCCAGCAGCCGCGCCGCCCGCAGCCGCAGACGGCGTCCGGATCGCCGAGCGAGGTGTGCCCGACCTCGCCGGAGAGCCCACCGGCTCCGCGCAGCAGCCGGCCGCCGACGATCACGCCACCGCCGACACCCACCTCACCGGTCAGGTAGACCAGGTCGGAGGTCCGCGCCTCGGAGCCCATGGCCCACTCGGCGATGGCCGAGAGGTTGGCGTCGTTCTCGACGCGGATCGGGAAGTCGGTGCCCAGGCGGGCGCGCAGCCCGTCGAGGACGGCGACGTCGCGCCAGCCGATGTTCGGCGCCAGCGTCACGACGCCGTCGAGGCTGCGGACCAGGCCGGCGACCGCCACGGTCAGGCCGGCCGGGCTGGCCCCGGTCGCCGCGGCCGCGGCGACCGCGTCGGAGACCAGGCCGGCGACCGCGTCCAGGGTGCGTTCGGCGCCGAGCGCGGGGAGGTCGAGCGCGAGCCGCTGCTCGAAGAGCACCTCGCCCCGCAGGTCGAGCACGAGCGCGGCGGCGTAGTCGACGTTCAGCTCGACGCCGATGCCGCACACGCAGGCGCCGTCCAGGTGCACGGTGAGCCCCGGGCGCCCCACCGAACCGGCGCGGTCGACCTCCCCGGTGGTGACCAGGCGACGGTCGGCGAGCTCGGCCACCAGGCTGGACACCGTCGCCTTGTTCAGGCCGGTCTCCTGGGCGATGCGGGCGCGGGAGCGCGGGCCGTGGTCGCGGAGGTGCCGCAGGACCAGCCCCAGGTTGGTGCGGCGCACCGTCGCCTGGTCGGCCGGAGCGCGCCGTTCGGAGGACCCGTCGTACAGCGGTGGAACCTCGCCCACGTCCACCTCCTCGGGGTCGCCGCCGACATTCGTCGGTTGAGCAAACAAATTAGGGGCCGCCGGTCGGGCGGTCAAGACGGACCGCCGCCGCGCCGGGCGCCCCGGGCAGGACCCTCCGCCGGGCGCGACGGGCGGAGGCGGCCTAAGGTCCCCTTCCCATGACCGCCGTGTGCGCTCCGCCACCCGCTCCCCTGCCCCTCCCCGCCGCCCCGGGACGGGAGCACGTCCGATGACGCTCGTGGCGGGCGTCGACACCTCGACGCAGGCGTGCAAGGTCGTCGTCCGGGACTCCGACACCGGCGAGCTGGTCCGGTCGGGGCGGGCGCCGCACCCGCCCGGCACCGAGGTGGACCCCCGTGCCTGGGAGGAGGCGTTCCGGGCCGCGGCCGCGGAGGCGGGCGGCCTCGACGACGTCGCCGCGCTCGCCGTCGGCGGGCAGCAGCACGGCATGGTCTGCCTCGACGAACGGGGCGAGGTGGTCCGCGACGCGCTGCTGTGGAACGACGTGCGGTCGGCCCCGGCGGCGGCGGAGCTGATCCGCGAGCTCGGCGACGACGACGAGCAAGCCGGCCGCCAGGCGTGGGCCGATGCCGTGGGGCTGGTGCCGGTCGCGTCGTTCACCGCGACGAAGCTGCGCTGGCTGGCCGACGCCGAACCCGGCAACGCCGACCGCACCGCCGCCGTCTGCCTCCCCCACGACTGGCTGACCTGGCGGCTCTCGGCCGACCGCGACCTCGGCACCCTGGTCACCGACCGCGGCGACGCCAGCGGCACCGCGTACTGGTCGGCTCGCACCGGCGAGTACCGCCTCGACCTGCTCGAGCGCGCCATGCGCGGGCGGCGCCCGGCGGTTCCGCGCGTGGCCGGGCCGGCCGAACGGGTCGGCAGCCTCGCCGGCGGTCACGGCGTCCTCGGCCCCGGCACGGGCGACAACGCCGCGGCCGCGCTGGGCCTGGCCGCGCGACCGGGCGACGTCGTCGTCTCGATCGGCACCTCCGGCGTCGTCTCGGCCGTCACCCCCACGGCCGTCGCCGACGTGACCGGCACCGTGGCCGGATTTGCCGACGCCACCGGCAACCACCTCCCGCTGGTGGCGACGCTCAACGCCGCCCGCGTGCTCGACGCCGCCGCCGCGCTGCTCGGCGTCGACCACGCCACCCTGTCGGAGCTGGCGCTCTCGGCTCCCTCGGGCGCCGACGGGCTCGTGCTCGTGCCGTACCTGGAGGGCGAGCGGACGCCGAACCTGCCCGACGCCACCGGCTCGGTGCACGGCCTCACCCTGCGCACCTCCACACCGGCGCACTGGGCCCGCGCGACGATCGAGGGCCTGCTGTGCGGCCTGGCCGACGGCATCGAGGCGGTCGTCGCCCAAGGGGTGGAGGTCGAGCGGGTGCTGCTGATCGGCGGCGCCGCCCGCTCACCCGCCGTGCAGCAGCTGGCCCCGGGCATCTTCGGCCGCCCCGTCCTCGTACCGGCTCCCGGCGAGTACGTCGCCGACGGTGCCGCGCGGCAGGCCGCCTGGGTGCTCTCCGGCGCCGACGCCCCGCCGGAGTGGGCGCAGCCGGGGCTGCAGGAGTTCGACGCCCCGGCGGCCACGCACGTCCGCGAGCGCTACGCCGAGGTGCGGGGCCGCACCGACGGCCAGTAAAAGGACCCCGTCCTCCTCACCGCTCGCAGGCTCGCGGTGAGCCTCTGGACGGGGCCGTTCCAGCACGTCACCGCCCACCATCCGCTCCGCTCGGCGCGGGTCCCTGAAGGGTGGCCGTTCCAGCACGTCGCTCCCACACCTCGGCTCCGCTCGTGGCGGGGCGACCACGCGGTGCGGCAACGGTGTGCGGCGCATCCGGCTGCCGCACGGCGCGGACGAGGCGGGATGGTCAGAACGAGCGGAGCAGGGCGGCGAGCTGGGCCGGGTGCGTCTGCACCGTCATGTGCGCCGCACCCGGCAGCTCGACCAGCCGGCCCCGCGGCGCGGCCGACGCCACCCGTGCCGCCCAGTCCGCGGGGCAGAGCGCGTCCCTATCGCCGCGCACGACGACGACCGGCGCCGCGACCCGGGCCAGGCGCCCCTCGATGCCGTCGGGCGCGGCCACCCGCCACAGGGCCCCCATCGCGCGCGGTCCGGTGTGCAACCACTGCCGGACGATGAGCGGCACCTGCCACCAGGGCTCGGCGAGGGCCGTGCGCACCCAGCGGGCGGCCAGCACCCGGAACCGGCGCATCCGCGGATCGGTGGTCGGCCCGCACAGCACGACCCCCGCGACCCGGGGATCGCCCGCGGCCGCGGCCACCACCTGGCAGCTCTGCGAGTGCCCGACCAGGACCACGGGCCCCGCCGGCAGCGCCGCCACCAGGTGCCGCGCCAGGTCGTCGACCGACGGCACCTCCGCGGCGCGGCCCATGCCCGGCAGGACGACGACGTCGACGGGAACTTCTGCCCGCAACCTGCGGGCAGAACGTTCATCCAGCCCGAGACCGGGAACGAGAAGGACCGACACCGATCGTGGCACCCGGATGGTCTACCGGCCCCGCGCCCGGCCCGCGAGCCGACCGAGGGGTCCGCGGCGTGACACGCATCTCCCGGGGCGCTCACGACCGGCGTGGGCCGAGGTGGAAGGATGAAACATCATGACGACATCACCAGCGCAGGCGCAGGCCCCGATCGACTCCCCCGGCGGCCGGCCGCGCGTCGTCATCATCGGCTCCGGCTTCGGGGGTCTCTTCGCCGCGCAGGCGCTGAAGAAGGCACCGGTCGACGTCACGCTGATCGGCAAGACCGCCCAGCACCTCTTCCAGCCGCTGCTCTACCAGGTGGCCACCGGCATCCTCTCCGAGGGCGAGATCGCGCCGGCCACCCGCGAGATCCTGCGCCGGCAGAAGAACGCCCGCGTCATCCTCGGTGAGGTCACCGACATCGACGTGGCCGCCCGCACGGTGACGTCGGAGATCCTCGGCCGGAAGCTGGTCCACCCCTACGACGAGCTGATCGTCGCGGCGGGCGCCGGGCAGTCGTACTTCGGCAACGACCAGTTCGCCGAGTTCGCGCCGGGCATGAAGAGCATCGACGACGCCCTCGAGCTCCGCGGCCGGATCTTCGGCGCCTTCGAGCTGGCCGAGATCGCCAAGGACCCGGCCGAGGTCGACAGGCTGCTCACCTTCGTCGTGGTCGGCGCCGGCCCCACCGGGGTGGAGATGGCCGGGCAGATCGCCGAGCTGGCGCGTCGCACGCTGCGGCGCGACTTCCGCAACATCAACCCCACGGGCGCACGGGTCATCCTGCTCGACGCCGCCCCGGCGGTGCTGCCTTCCTTCGGCAAGAAGCTGGGCGAGCGCGCCCGGCGGCAGCTCAACGAGATCGGCGTCGACGTGCAGCTCGGCGCGATGGTCACCGGTGTCGACGCCGACGGCCTGGAGGTCAAGGACACCGACGGCCAGGTCCGCCGCATCCAGGCGGCCACCAAGATCTGGGCCGCCGGCGTCCAGGCCAGCGAACTGGGCCGCATGCTCGGCGGGCAGACCGGCGCCGAGGTCGACCGCGCCGGCCGCATCTCCGTCCAGCCCGATCTCACGCTGCCGGGACACCCGGAAATCCACGTGGTCGGCGACATGATGGCGCTGGGCAAGCTGCCCGGCGTCGCCCAGGTCGCCATCCAGGGCGGCCGCTACGCCGCCGAGGCGATCGAGCGGCGGGCGACCGGCAAGAAGCCGCAGGAGCCGTTCAAGTACTTCGACAAGGGGTCGATGGCCACCATCTCGCGGTTCTCGGCCGTCGCCGACATCGGGAAGTTCAAGTTCAGCGGCTTCATCGCCTGGGTGCTGTGGCTGGTGGTGCACCTGATGTACATCGTCGGCTTCAAGAGCCGCCTCACCACGGTGCTGCACTGGATGGTCAGCTTCCTCGGCCGCGGCCGCTCCGAGCGGGTGGCCACCCAGCAGCAGGTCTACGGCCGGCTCGCCCTGGAGCAGCTGGGCCCGCGGTGGGAGATCTCCAAGACCGGCGGGCCCAAGGACGTCGACCCGGCCGGTGAGGACGCCACGCAGCGGGACTCCGCCTGACCGGTACACCGGCCGGGTGATCCCTCCCCCGGCCGGTGCATATCCGGGTCGGGGAGGGTAGCGGCCCCCTCGTGGCAGGACGACGAGGTCAGGCAAGTGCAGCCCGCTCGCAGACACCCCTGTGGCTGTGGCCGGCGATCGCCGGGGTCACCGCGGCCGCCGCGGGCTGGGCCCTGGGCATGGTGGAGCCCCGCGGCGGCGTCCTCGCGGCGCTGTGGCCGGCCGACACCAGCGCCGCCGGCACGCTGCTCCAACTGGTGGCCACCGCCGCGGTCACCATCACCACCCTGACCTTCAGCATCACGATCGTGGCGCTGCAGCTGGCCTCGCAGCAGTTCTCCCCCCGACTGCTGCGCGACTTCACCCGCGACCCGGTCACCAAGCGGGTCCTGTCGGTGCTCACCGCGACGTTCGTCCTCGCCGTCACCGGGCTGCGCGGGATCAACCAGGACCAGCCGGTGCCCACGCTCGTCTGCCTGGCCGCCGCGCTGCTCGGGATCGCCTGCGTCGGTGCCCTGCTGGCCTTCATCAGCCACATGGTCCGCATGCTCCGCGTCGACACGATGATGACGCGCGTCCACAACGACGCCCGGCGGGCGATCGAGACGTTCTACGGCCCGTACGCCGACCACGGGCAGCGGTCGCCCGACGAGATCGACCTGGAGACGGCCGAGGGACGGCTGGTTCCCGCGGCCGGCAGCGGCTTCGTGGAGGTGGTGGACACCGGGACGCTGGTCGATGCCGCCCGGGCGCACGACACCGTCGTCCGCGTCGAGGTCCGGCCGGGCGACCAGGTCACGATGGGCACGCCCCTGGGCACGGTGTGGGGCGCGTCCGAGGAGCTCGACGACGCCGTCCGGGCCGCCGTGGTGCTCAACAACGAGCGGACCATCGACCAGGACGCCGGCTTCGGGTTCCGCCAGCTGGAGGACATCGCCGTGAAGGCCATGTCCCCGAGCGTGAACGACCCGGTCACCGCCGCGACGGCGATCGGCCACATGGGCGATCTGCTGGTCCGGCTCACCGGCCGGCACCTCGGGCCCACGCTGCACGAGGACGAGGACGGCACCGGCCGGGCGATCGTCCCCGACCGGGACCTGCGGTACTACCTCGATCTCGCCTGCGGTCAGGTGGCGCGCTTCGGCGGGAACGAGCCCACGCTGATCACCGCCCTGCTGCGGATGCTCCGCGACGTGGCCGTCGCCTGCCGGGACGACGAGCAGCGGGCGGAGGTCGCCCGGGCCGCCGACCTGGTCGCCGGGGAGCTCTCGCCGGACTGGAGCCCGACGGACACCGCGACCGTCGAGCTGCACCGCGAGCAGGTCACCGCTGCCCTCGAGGGGCGGACCGTCGACGCGTTCGCCGACCGCGCCGGCGAGACCCGCTCGATGTGAGCGGCGGGGGTCAGACCCGGCCCAGCCACCACTCCAGCGCCGCGGCCACGCCCTCGGGCCGGACCACGTGCCCGCCGTCGAACTCCACGTAGGTGAGGTCCTCGCCCGCGTCGCGGAAGCCGGCCGCCAGGCGCCGGCCGCACCGCGCGACCGGCAGCACCCGGTCCTCCGTGCCGTGGGTGATCCACAGCCGTGGTCGGCCGACGCGCGCCGGCGGGTGCGCGAAGCCCGGCGAGAACGCGAGGACCGCGTCGAACAGGTCCCCGTTGGCCGGCCCGATCGACAGCGCGTAGGAGGCGCCGTCGGAGAACCCGCCCACCGCGCACCGGGTGACCGGCACCCGGTCGGTCACCTGCGCCAGCGCCGCGTCCAGCACCGCGACGTCCCGGCCGAGCCGGCCGGCGACGAGGTCCCAGGTGGGGGCGCCGGACCGCGGCGCCAGCACCAGCACCCCGTGCGCGCCGGCAGCGGCACCGACCGCCGCCAGGCTCTGCGCGGGCTCGCCTCCGGCGCCGTGGAAGAAGACCAGCAGCGGGCGCGGTGCCGGCTCGCCCGCCGGGACGGCCAGCAACACCTCCGCGCCGCCTCCCAGGTCGAGCGCGTGCACCCCGGGCGGCCACGGCTCCCCCGTGGGTGCCACGACCGGCCGGCTGCCGAGGCGGCCCGCGGCGTGCCCCGCCCCGGTCATGCGTCGAACGCCGCGACGGGCACGTGCTCCTCGGCCCGCTCCAGGTGCAGCGGCTGCAGCGGCGTGGTGTCGTCGAGGTAGAGGAAGGCGTCGTAGCGCTCGCCCAGCACGGTGGCCACGTAGTTCCCCCACTTCTCCCGCGAGGACCGGTACACGACGCCGATGGCGCGGTGGTCCAGCCGCCGGCGCAGCCACTCGGGCTGGTCGCCGCGCGGGAAGACGAACAGCGCGTCCTCGCCCAGGGCGTCGTGCAACCGCGCCTCGAGGCTGCCCGACCGCGCCGGCGGGACCGCCATCCGCTCCATCTGCGCGCCCCACTCCCGGCCGGCGACCACCCCGCCGCGGTACCCGCCGAAGCCGACGAGGACGACGTCGTCGGCGCCGTGCCGCTCGCGCAGGAGCTGACCGACGTTCGTCATCCCGGCGGCGGCCATGTCGGTCGCCCGGGCGTCCCCGATGTGGGTGTTGTGCTCCCACACGACCACCTTGCGGCCGGTGTGCGCGAGGAGCCGGTCGAGGGTGTCGACCATGTGCACGTCGCGGACGTTCCACGACTCGGCCGACCCGCGGATCATGGCCCGGTAGTAGCGCTCGGCATCGACCACCACCGCGGCGTTCTGCTCGGCGGAGAACCGCGCCTCGGCGTCGGCCCCGGACTCCGCACGGCCGCGCTCCTCGCACAGCGACCGCAGGAGGTCGACCGCGGCCTGCTCGCAGGAGGAGGGGGTGAACCGGCTGGCGAAGGCGTACTCGGCACCGTCCTCGCCGAAGGGCTCGAAGCAGGCCAGCGCCTGCTTGGCCTGGTCGACGTGCTGGGGCTCGTGCTCGGCCAGCCAGCCGACCAGCGCGTGCATGGAGTCCCACAGGCTGTAGACGTCGATGCCGTAGAAGCCGACGCGCGCGTCCTCCGGCAGGTCCGCGTTGTGCTCGCGCAGCCAGCGGCAGAAGTCCACGACGTCGTCGTTGGCCCACATCCACGTGGGCCACCGGGAGAAGGCGTCGAGCGCGTCGCGCGGATCGGCGTCGGCGTCCTCCCGCAGCCGGACGCTGCGGTTGACCCGGTAGCAGTCGGGCCAGTCCCCCTCGACGGCGACCAGGCCGAAACCGTGCTCCTCGACCAGCCGCCGGGTGAGGGCCGCCCGCCAGGCGTAGTACTCGTGGGTGCCGTGGCTGGCCTCGCCGATCGCCACGATCCGCGCGTCGCCGACGCGGTCGAGGAGCGGGTCGAGGTCGGCCGCCGTGCGCAGCGGGCGGGCCAGGTCGCGGATCTGCTCGCCGAGTCGGTCAGCCATCGGGTCTCCCTTCGCGCACGACGGCGGCGGCGACCTCGCGCAGGTCACCGGTGCGCCGCCAGACGGACCGTTGCCGAGCAGCCGAGGTACCCCGGCGGAACAGCCGCTGCACCAGGTCGCGGACCTCGGCCTCCTCGCCGCGGTCGGCGAGGTCGTCGGCGAGCTCGGCGAGGAGTGCCTCGACGGCGGCGCGGGCGTCGACCAGGACGCCGGCGACCGGGTCGAACAGCTGCCCGCCGATGCCGTCGCGCGCGGCCCGCCAGCGAGCGGCACGCAGCAGCTCGGTGCGCACCGCGGGCACCGCCTCACCGCGCTGCGCCCGCTCGGCGAGCACCCGGACGAGCGAGCGGACCAGCGCGGCGTGCAGCACGGCGTCGTCCAGGTCGGTGCACACGTCGGCCAGCCGGAACTCCAGCGTGGGCAGGTGCGACGACGGCCGGACGTCCCAGTACAGGTGCGACGCGTCGCCGATCACGCCGGCGTCGACCAGCCCGGTCACGACCGCCCGGAACCGGTCGGCGGAGCCGAGCGCCTCCGGGATCCCGGCGTGCGGCCACCGCCCCCACAGCAGCGTCCGGTAGCTCTCGTAGCCGGTGTCGGCGCCGTCGTGCAACGGCGAGCTGCCGGTCATGGCCAGCAGCACGGGCAGGTAGGGGCGGACCCGGTCGAGCACGGCCACCGCCGTGTCCAGGTCGGGCACGCCCACGTGCACGTGGCAGCCGCAGATGTCCTGCCGCTGCGCGAGGCCTGCCCAGCGCTCGACCATCGCCTCGTAGCGGGGCCCCGGGGTGATCACCTGCTCCTGCCAGCCCGCCGCGGGGTGCGTCGAGGCCGGCAGCAGCGCCACCCCGGCCCCCGCCGCGGCGGCGCGCGCCTGCGCACGGGTGCCGGCGAGCTCGGCGCGCACCTCGTCCAGCGACCGGCACACGCCGGTGGCCGTCTCCAGCTGCGTCGTGCTGATCTCCGGGTGGACCCGCTCCCCGAACTCGTGGCGCACCGCCGCCGCGGCGAGCCCCGGGCTCTGTGCCAGCCGGTAGGTCTGCGGGTCGACGAGGTGGAACTCCTCCTCCACCCCCACCGTGGCGCCCACGACGCCCGGGGGGCGACCGGAGGACTCCACGCGCGCTCCTGCGGGGCCGCGGCCGGGACGTCCGGCGCTGCCGGGCGCCCGGGCCTGGGGTCGGCTGCTTGCCCAGCCGCAGGGCCACCGTACGGCCGGGCCGGCCCGGCTGCACCCGAGGCGCCCACGCCCCGGGCCCCACCCGGAGTGGTGGTATCCGATCGCCCGGCGTCCCCGGCGGCCCGGTGACCAGCGAGGATGGACCGCAACGGGGAGGAGGCGCGGTGCAGACCGGACGACGGATGCCCGCGGCGCTCCTGGCGGTGGTCTACGCCGTCAGCGGTGCGCTGTGCTGGGTGGGCGCTGCCGCGCCGATGGACGACGCCACCCCCGTGGGCCTGCTGCAGGTGCTGGGCGCCGTCGGGCTGGGCGCCGGGGCCGGGCTCGGCGTCGCCGGGGTCCGGGCGCGCCCGTGGGCCCTGCACGGCGCGGTGGCCCTGCTGTCGGTGCTCCTCGGGGTGCTCGCCTGGCGGTCGGCCACGGCCGTCGGTGTGGTCGGCCTGGGCCCGGCGATGATCGGCATCGGGCTGTACGCCGCGCACTTCCTGCCGCTGCCCGCCGCCCGGGTGCACGCCGGCCTGGTCATCCTCTCGGGCAGCGTCGGTGCCTGGGCCGCGGCCCCGTCGGGCTTCCTGCCCGCCTGGCTACCGGTCGTGGCGTCGGTCGCCGTGCTGACCGAGGTGCAGGGGCGGCTGGCGCGGCAGCTGCGCCGTGCCGCGGGCACCGACCCGCTCACCGGCGTCGCCAACCGCCGCGCGTGGGAGGAGCAGGCCGCCGGGCACCTGTCGCGTGCGGCGCGCACCGGGGAACCGCTCAGCTTCGCGATCCTGGACCTCGACGACTTCAAGGGGGTCAACGACCGGGACGGCCACCGCGCCGGCGACGAACTCCTGCGCGACCTCACCGCCAGCTGGAGCGGCCGGCTGCGCCGCGCGGACCTGCTGGGCCGCTACGGGGGCGACGAGTTCGTGCTCTGCCTGCCGGCGACCGACGAGGAGGCGACGCGGGAGCTGCTGGAGCAGCTCGACCGCACGCATCCCGCCACGTGGACGGCCGGGGTCGCGCAGGCCCGTCCCGGCGACGACGTGACCGCCGTGCTAGCCCGCGCCGACGAGCAGCTCTACCGGAAGAAGCGCAGCGGCCGCACCGGGTGACCGGCGTGCGGGCCGGCGTCAGCCGCGGCGCCAGTCGTCGGCCTGGAGGTGCGACCCCGCCATCGGGCCCATCTGCAGCATCCCGCCGTCGACGGCCCAGGACGCCCCGGTGACGTAGCCGGCGGCCGGCGAGGCGAGGAAGGCGATGACGGCCGCCACCTCGCGGGCGTCCCCCGGGCGGCGCAGCGGCACACCGGGCCGCTCGTGGCCGGGAGCGGTGGGGTCCTCGTCCCCCTGGCCGGTCATGGGGGTGGCGATCTCGCCCGGCGCGACGGAGTTCACGGTGATGCCGTGCTCCGCCAGCTCGAGGGCGGCCACCTTCGTGAGCAGCCCGAGCCCGCCCTTGGCCGCGCAGTAGCCGGCCGCACCGACCCGGGGGGCGTGCTCGTGCACGCTGGTGACGTTCACGATCCGCCCGCCGCCCCCGGCCGCGACCATCCGGCGCGCGGCGCGCTGGAGGCAGAGGAACGCACCGTCGAGGTCGGTGGCCAGCACCTCGCGCCAGGTGTCGAACTCCAGGTCCAGCAGCGGCGTCATGTGACCGGTGCCCGCATCGTTGACCAGCACGTCGAGGCCGCCGAGGGCATCGGCCAGCTCGTCGACGACGTCGGCGGCGCCGGGCAGCCGGGTCAGGTCCAGGTGGCGGACCTCGGCCCGCCGGCCCCGTGCGCGCACCTGCTCGGCGGTCGCCTCGCCGGCCTCGCGGTCGCGGTACCAGGTGATGCCCACGTCGCAGCCCTGCTCGGCCAGGGCCACCGCGACGGCGCGCCCGATGCCGGACTCCGATCCCGTGACGAGCGCGACCCGCCCGCTGCCTGCGGTCATGGCAGCGACGCTAACGATCCCGGAACAGGCCCGCAGCGCGATGGGTCCCGGCCCCCCGCTGGGTAGGGGTGGAGCATGGACGCCACCCGATCCCTGCTCGCCCGGCTCCTGCTCGCGTTCGCCGCCGTCCTGCTCACCACCACCGGCTGCGTGGTCGTGGACACGTCGTCGCCCGGCACCGGCACCGGCTCCGCGCCCGAACCCGACGAGCCACCGTCGGCCGAGGACGGCGACGTGGAGGACCGGATGGCCCGGGACGTCCTGGACCGGGTGAACGACGAGCGGGCGGCGCGGGACCTGCCGCCGCTGGAGTGGGACGAGGAGCTGGCGACCGTCGCGCGCGAGTGGAGCGAGCAGATGGCCGAGAACGACCAGATCGAGCACCAGGACATGCGCGAGGTGCTCGATCTGGAGGAGCTGGACGGCTACGCCGGGATCGGGGAGAACGTGTTCACCGCATCGGCGCCGGTGCCCGCCGGGACGGCGCACGTCGGGTGGATGCGCTCCGACGGCCACCGGGTCAACGTGCTCAACCCGGGCTGGGACCGCATCGGCATCGGCTTCCACTGCGCCCCCGACGGCTCGGTCTGGGGGACCCAGCAGTTCGGGCGCACGGTCGGCTCCGACCGCCCCGAGGTCAGCCGGGAGACGCCGCCGGAGGAGCCGATCGCCCGGCCCGAGGAGGACGGCCCCAGCTGTGGTTGAGGCGCGGGAGCGGGTCCGCCGGCTGCGGCGGCGGCTGGGCGAGGGCTACCGGCGGGTGCCCGAGCCGGCCCGGCGCTTCCTCGCCTGGCTGCGCAGCCCGGAGTTCCTCACCACCAGCTCCAGCCTCGCGTTCTACGCGATGGTCTCGCTGCCGCCGATGGTGCTGCTGGGCTTCTGGGGAGCGGGCCTGGTGGTCGACCAGTCCGCGCTGCAGGACCTCGGCACCGAGGTGGACGCCCAGGCGCCCGACCAGCTGCCGGTCGCCGACGTGCTGCGCGCGCTGATCGACGTCGCCGCCGAGACCGGGCCGGTGGCGGCGGTGGCGGCGGTCTGGCCGGCGACCACCTACGGCGCCGCCCTCGCCCGGGCGTTGAGCGAGGTGGCGCCGCGGTCGGAGCAGCGGATGCGCGGCTGGAAGGGCCGGCTGCTGGCGCTGGCGATCATCGCCGTGCTGCCGGTGGCGGTGTTCTCGGGGCTCGCGGCGCTGTACCTGGTGCCGCGGCTGCTCGGGTCGGGGACGGCGGTGCGCATCGCGATGGGGCTGGGGTCGCTGGCGCTGCTCGGCGTGCTCATCGGGCTCGTCTACGCACTGTTCCGCCTGTGGGAGACGCGGATCAGCGACGTCGTCGTCGGCGCCGCGACCGCCACCTGCCTGGTCGCCGCCACCACCGGCGGCTACCTCGTCTACCTCGAGTACGCCGACTTCACCGCGCGCTACGGGGCGACGGCGCTGGCGACGGCGGTGCTGCTCGGGCTCTGGCTGCTGCTCGGCAACGCCGCGCTGATCGCCGGGTACCGCGTCATGGCCCGCCGGGTGCACGCCCGCCGTCCCCGGGACCCGGGGCCGGACGACGCCCGGGATCGAGCCGGGGACCACGCCGGCGACCGAGCCGGTCCCCGCGTCACGGACCAGGCCGGGGACCGGGCAGCGGACGCGGTCGGTTCCCGGACCGCGGACCGGGCCGGCACCGGTGACCGGGAGCCGGCGCGGCGGTGAGGCCGCCTCGGTTCCTCGGCGCCGCGGAACGGTCGTAGCCGCGGCCTAGCGTCCCGGGTGACCCCACCGGCCCGGCGGAAGGCGGACGGCCATGACCAGCGGCACCCCCACCCCCGGCGGCACGGCGGCCCTCCCCGCCGAACGGGCCGATCTGCTCGAGACCCTCTCCACCCACCGGCACTTCCTCCGTTTCACCGTCCACGGGCTCACCGACGAGCAGGCACGGCAGCGGCCCACGGCCAGCGAGCTGACACTGGGTGGCCTGATCAAGCACGTCGCCGCCACCGAGGCGGCGTGGGCACGGTTCGTGGTCGAGGGCACCGAGGCGATGGCCGCCCCGGCCGACGCAGCGGGCCGCGATGCGTGGGCGCAGGAGTTCCGCCTGCTCCCGGAGGAGACCCTCGACGGCGTGCTGGCGCGGTACGCGGAGGTCGCCCGGCGCACCGACGAGCTGGTGCGCACGCTGCCGGACCTCGACGCGTCCCACCCGCTGCCGGAGGCCCCGTGGTTCGAGCCGGGGGCGCACCGCTCGGCCCGCCGCGTCTTCCTGCACATCGTGGCCGAGACCGCCCAGCACGCCGGCCACGCCGACATCCTGCGGGAGTCCCTGGACGGGCAGAAGACGATGGGCTGAGGCTCCTCGTCCGGCCGGTCCGCCGGCGCCTCGGCCTCCGCCGCGCCACGGGCGACAGGCCGGTTCAGCCCGGCCCGTCGCCCGCGAGCTCCTCGGCGTGGGCGACGGCGCGATCCCGCAGTTCCGCCGCGTCCTCGGCTTCGCGCTGGGCGGCGTTCTGCCGGCGCTGCGCCCGCTTGAGGACGGCGGCGGCCTCGCCGGCGGCCCGCTCGGCCTCGGCGAGCGCGTCGGCCAGCTCCTCGACGCGCGCCTGCAGGGCACCGCGTCGCTGCTCGAGCTGCTCCACCTCGCGGCGCTGCTCCGCGGCAGCGGCGGCTGCCTCCTCGGCGGCCGCGGTGGCCTCCTCCGCGGCGGCCCGGGCACGGGCCAGCTCCCGGCGGCGCTTCTCCTCCTCGGCCCGGCGGCGTTCCTCCCGCTCCCGCTCCCGGCGCTCGGCAGCGGTGGGGCCGGTCGGCCTCTCCTCCCCCGCCGTCCGCGCCGCCGCGTTCCTCGCCGGACGGGTCGGGGACCCCGACGACCGGACCAGCCGCAGCGCCGGACGCGGTGCGACGGTCCCCAGCCCGCTGTAGGACATCGCTCCGGTCAGCCGGCCGGTGAGCAGTGCCGCCCCGGCGTCCGGATCCGCCATGGCCGCGCGCAGGGTCTCCTCCACCTGACCGGACACCGACGCGCTCACCGGGTGGCCACGCTCGCGGGCGAGGGCGGCGGCCTGCCGGGTGAGCGCGTTCAGCAACTGGCCGCGCTGGGTGTTCAGCGCCCGGAGCTCGTCCCCGGCCAGGTTCTCCTGGGCCCCGCGGAGCAGGTCGCCCAGCTCGACCAGGCCCTCGATCTCCTCGCGGTGGGCGCGGACGAGCAGGTTGCAGACCCAGGCGGCGGTCGACGGCTTGGGCAGCGCCGCGATCTCCTTGGCCAGCGCCTTGTCCCCGGCGGCCCTGGCCTCGCGCTGGCGCTCCGTGCGCAGGGCGACGAACTCCCCGGGGGCGGCCTCGTACAGCTCGTCGGCCACCTCGTCGAACTCCACGCCCCTCCCCCAGTGCTACGAACTCGTGGTGATCGGCACCTGATCACCACGAGTTCGTAGCATTCGTGGCCGCGGGACGCTCAGCAGCAGGCCGCGGCGAGCCGGGCGTCGCTGTCGGAGTCCTCCGTCCGGCAGCAGGCGCCGTCCCCGCTGACGGCGGAGAGCTCGGCGGCCGTCTGCCCCTCCAGGTCGGGGCGCGCGTCCGCCTTCACGGTGTAGACCTCCCACGGCTCGCCGCCGGGCCCGGTCACCCAGACCTTGTCCTGGACGGCGTAGCAGCAGGTGGTGTCCGCCTCCGGCCGGGTCGCCAGGCCGGCGTCGGCCAGCCGGTCGGTGGCCGCGGTGACCTCGTCGGTGGAGGCGACCTCCACACCCAGGTGGTCCATGCGGGTGGGCTCCCCCGGCACGCCCTCGAGCAGCACCAGCTTCAGCGGCGGCTCGGCGACGGCGAAGTTCGCGTAACCGGGCCGCCGCTTGGCCGGGGCGGTGTCGAAGAGCCGGGAGTAGAAGTCGACCGCGGCGTCGAGGTCGGCGACGCGGAGGGCGAGCTGCACGCGGGACATGGTTCCTCCTCGGGAGACAAGACATCGACGAACATCGATGTCTGTCTCAGAATGAACATCAGATATCGATGCTTGTCAATACGATGGGCATCGTTACGATGGCGGTCGACGTCCGACGCGAGGAGTTTTTCGATGAGCGAGCCCGGCCTGGCGTGCTGCACGCCGCTGTCCGGTACGGCGATGTCCGCGGAGCAGGCCGAGCAGGTCGCCCCGCTGCTCAAGGCGCTGGCCGACCCGGTGCGCCTGCGCCTGGTCAGCCTGATCGCCTCCAGTGCGAGCGGGGAGGCCTGCGTCTGCGACCTCAACGACGCCTTCGAGCTGACCCAGGCGACGATCAGCCACCACCTCAAGGTGCTCCACTCCGCCGGGCTGCTCGACCGGGAGAAGCGCGGGGTGTGGGTGTACTACGCCGTCCGCCCGGCCGCGCTCGACGCGGTCGCCAGCCTGTTCCGCACGGCGGTGCCGGCATGAGCGACGCCGTCCGGGAGACCGCCCGGCCCGACGCCCCCGCCGACGCGCCGGTCCTGCAGAAGCTCTCCACCCTCGACCGCTTCCTGCCCGTCTGGATCATCGCCGCGATGGCGCTCGGGCTGGCGCTGGGCCGCTGGGTCCCCGGCCTCGACGACGCGCTGAGCGCGGTCGAGGTCGGCGACGTGAGCCTGCCGATCGCCATCGGGCTGCTGCTGATGATGTACCCGGTGCTGGCCAAGGTCCGGTACTCCGAGCTCGACCGGGTGACCGGCGACCGGAAGCTGCTGGTCGCCAGCCTGGTGCTCAACTGGCTGGTCGGCCCGGCACTGATGTTCGCCCTCGCCTGGCTGCTGCTGCCCGACCTGCCCGAGTACCGGACCGGGCTGATCATCGTCGGCCTCGCCCGCTGCATCGCGATGGTCCTGATCTGGAACGACCTGTCCTGCGGCGACCGCGAGGCCGGCGCGGTGCTGGTCGCGATCAACTCGGTCTTCCAGATCCTCGCCTTCGCCCTGCTGGGCTGGTTCTACCTGCAGGTCCTGCCCGGCTGGCTCGGGCTGACCACCACCTCCGCGGAGTTCAGCTTCTGGGCGATCGTCGTCTCGGTCCTGGTGTTCCTCGGCATCCCGTTGCTGGCCGGGTTCCTGACCCGCACCCTGGGCGAGCGCCGCAAGGGCCGGGACTGGTACGAGAGCCGCTTCCTCCCGCGCATCGGCCCGGTCGCCCTCTACGGGCTGCTGTTCACGATCGTCATGCTCTTCGCGCTGCAGGGCGACGCGATCACCTCCAGCCCCTGGGACGTCGCCCGCATCGCACTGCCGCTGCTCGCCTACTTCGTGCTGATGTTCGGTGGGTCCTTCCTGCTCGGCATGCGGCTGCGGCTCGGTTACGCCAAGACGGCCACGCTGGCCTTCACCGCCGCCGGCAACAACTTCGAGCTGGCCATCGCCGTGGCCATCGGCACCTTCGGCGTCACCAGCGGGCAGGCGCTCGCCGGCGTCGTCGGCCCGCTGATCGAGGTGCCCGTCCTGGTCGCCCTCGTCTACGTGTCCCTCTGGGCCGCCCGGCGCTGGTTCCCGGGGGACCCGACCGTCCCGGCCCGACTCGACCGAGGAGCATCCCGATGACCCGGACCGACCGGCCCACCGGCGTCCCCGGGCTGCTGGACCCGAACGTGGTGCTGCGGCGCCACGTGGAGGACCTGTCAGCGCGCTTCGCGGGGATGGTCGGCCCGGAGACCGTCGAGCGGATGGTCTTCGAGTCCTACGCCGCTCTCGGGCGCACCGCGAACGTCACGAGCCACCTGCCCGTGCTCACCTGCCGGTTCGCCACCGAGCGACTCACCGCGCTGGCGCAGGCCAAGGGGGCGCTGGCGAAGGAGACCCCCGAGGTCCTCTTCGTCTGCGTGCAGAACGCCGGCCGCTCCCAGATGGCCGCCGCGATGGTCGAGCACCTGTCGCAGGGCCGGGTACACGTGCGCTCCGCCGGCTCCATGCCCGCCGACACGGTGGATCCCGTGGTCCTCGAGGTGCTCGCCGCGCGCGGCATGACGGTGACCGACGCCTTCCCCAAGCCGCTGACCGACGACGTCGTCCAGGCCGCCGACGTGGTGATCACCATGGGCTGCGGCGACGCCTGCCCCGTCTACCCGGGCAAGCGGTACCTGGACTGGGAGGTGCGCGACCCGGCCGGCCAGGACCCCGCCACGGTGGGCTCCATCGCGGCCGACATCGAGAACCGGGTGCGAGGACTCCTCGCCGAACTGGGCGCATGAGCCGCCGCCTGGTCGTCGTCGGCGGCAGCGACGCGGGGATCTCCGCCGGGCTGCGCGCCCGCGAGCTCGACCCGGGGGCCGAGGTCACCGTCGTGGTGGCCGACGCATACCCCAACTTCTCCATCTGCGGGATCCCCTACCACGTCTCGGGCGAGGTACCGGACTGGCGGTCGCTGGCCCACCGGACCTCCGCCGACCTGGAGGCGGCCGGGCTGACCCTGCGGGTCGGCACCCGCGCCACCGGCATCGACGTCGCCGGCCGGCGCGTCTCGGTGACCGACGCGAGCGGGGCCACGGAGCTGCTGGCCTACGACGAACTGGTCGTGGGCACCGGTGCACGTCCGGCGCTCCCGGCCATCAGCGGTCTCGGCGGCACCGACGGGCTCGGACCGGCCGACGGCGTGCACGTGGTGCACACCATGGACGACACCCACGGCCTGATGGCCACCCTCACCGGCCGCCCGGTGCGCTCGGCGCTCGTCGTCGGCGCCGGCTACATCGGTGTGGAGATGTCCGAAGCGCTCGTCGCCCGGAGCATCGCCACCACGGTGGTCCAGCGGTCCGCGGAGGTGCTCCCCACCGTCGACGCCGAGCTGGGTGCGCTGGTCCGGGCGGAGATGACCCGGCACGGGGTGCAGGTGCTCACCGGGACCACCGTCACGGGGCTGGCCCGTGCCGACGGCTCCCGGGTCAGCGCGCTCACGTCGAGGGGTCCGCTGGAGCGCCTTTTCGACCTGGTGGTGGTCGTCGCCGGCGTGCGCCCGTCGGTGGACCTGCTGGTCGGCGCGGGAGCGACCACAGGGGCCGGCGGCGCGGTCGTCGTCGACGAGACCATGGCCACCGGCCTGCCGCACGTCTGGGCGGCAGGCGACTGCGTGGTCACCCACCACCGCCTGCTGGGCGTCACCTACCTCCCGCTCGGCACCACCGCGCACAAGCAGGGCCGCGTAGCCGGCGCCAACGCCGTCGGCGGGCACGCCCGCTTCGCCGGCAGCGTCGGCACCCAGGTGGTCAAGGTCTTCGACCTGGTGGCCGCCCGCACCGGTCTGCTCGAGCACGAGGCTGCCGCCGCGGGCTTCCGTCCGGTCACCACCGCGACCAGCCCGGACGACCACAAGGCCTACTACCCCGGCGCCCGGCCGATCACGATCCGCGTGACCGGCGACGCCGACACCGGCCGGCTGCTGGGCGCGCAACTGGTCGGCCGGCTGGGCAGCGAGGTCGCCAAGCGCGCCGACGTCTACGCCACCGCCCTGTTCCACGCCATGACCGTGGACGGCCTGGCCGACCTCGACCTGACCTACACCCCACCGCTCGGGTCGCCCTGGGACGCTGTGCAGATGGCCGCCCAGGCGTGGAGCAGGGAGCACCGCCCGCCCACCGTCACCGCCCTGCCCGCGGCGATGGCCGAATGAGCCCCGTGACAGAGGAGAACCCCGTGAGTGACCGCCCCAGCGTGCTGTTCGTCTGCGTGCACAACGCCGGCCGTTCCCAGATGGCCGCCGGCTGGCTGCGGCACCTGGCCGGCGACGGCGTCGAGGTGCGGTCGGCCGGCTCGCTGCCCGGCGACCAGGTGAACCCGGCGGCGGTCGAGGCGATGGCCGAGGTCGGCATCGACATCTCCGACCAGCGACCCAAGGTGCTCACCACCGAGGCCGTCGAGGCCTCCGACGTGGTCATCACGATGGGGTGCGGCGACGCCTGCCCGATCTTCCCGGGCAAGCGTTACCTGGACTGGGCGCTGGAGGATCCGGCGGGCAAGGGCGTGGAGTCGGTGCGGCCGATCCGCGACGAGATCGAGCGGCGCATCCGCGGGCTGCTCGCCGAGCTGGGGGTCAGCGCTCCCGCCTGAGCACGAAGAAGAACGGATCGGGCAGGCCGCGCAGGTCCATCATCCCGAGGACCGTGCGGCTGCTCACCCGCTTGAAGACGTCGATGATCGGCAGCCGGTCGTAGACCATCGCGGCGGTGACGAGACCGCGGTGCTCGACCGCCCGCAACCGGGCCTTCGGGCGGGAGGTCGTCAGCAGCGGCCGGACGGCGGTGAACGCGGCCCGGGCAACCCGCGAGTGAGCCAGCCGCGGGGCGGCGCGGAGCACGCCGACCGGGATCAGCGCGGGGTCGACCGGCCGCGGCCCGGCCGCCGTCCCGAACAGCAGCGGGTGCACCGTCTCGGTGTCGATGAACTCCTTGCCCCACCAGCCGTAGGCCGCCAGCAGCCCGTCCAGCGGGGAGCCCGTGGGCAGCTCGCTGCCCCGCCACCGGCCGAGCATCTCCTCGACCGGCTGCGGCTCGAACCAGTCGAAGGACGACTGCGCTTCTGCCCGGGAGACACCGTCCCGCTGGGCATCGCGGACCCACGCGTCCGGGCTGGTGAACCGCAGTGTCACCCCACCGGGCGCTCGAAGGTGACCAGCACGCCGTCGACCCCACCCGGGCCGATGCGGCCCTTGACCTCCACCGAGGTGATCGCCTTGAGCTGCCATCCCTCCCGGGCGTGCTGGTTGAGCACCTTCTCCAGCTTGCCGCCGCTCATCTTGCCGCCGATGAGGCCCTCGCGGATCTCCTCGACCTTGTACTCGTAGCGCGCTGCAGCCACGGGTCACCCGTCCTCTCGCCTGGTCCGGCCGGTCGCCCGCCAGCCTGCCGCGCTCCCCCGCCGGCGTCGAGCCGGGCGAGCTGCAACGGCTCTAGTGATACGGATCACTCGTGTGTAACGTCCGCGCGGGGCGCCGCCGGCGCCGGGAGGAGCACGCGTGAGGACCACACCGAGACATCCACGGCGCAGCCGCTGGGCCGCCGTCCTGCTGGGCGCCCTGATGATCACCGCCGTCCCCGGAACGGCGGCTGCCGACCCCGACGCGACGTCGGCCGAACCCCTGCCGGTCGTGTTCGTGCACGGCAACAGCGGCTCGGCCGCCCAGTGGCAGACGCAGTTCCAGCGGTTCACCAGCAACGGCTATCCCCAGGAGCTGCTGTTCGCCTACGAGTACGACACCAGCGGCAGCGACAACACGCAGGCGATCGCGGAGCTCGACCCCTTCCTGGACGCCGTGCTGGCGCAGACCGGCGCCGAGCAGGTGCTGCTCGCCGCGCACTCCCGCGGCACCACGGTGAGCCACGCGTACCTGGCCGAGCCGGCGCAGGCGGCGAAGGTCGCCAAGTACGCCAACCTGGACGGGCGCAGCGCCGAGACGCCGCCCGGCGGCGTCCCGACGCTGGCGGTCTGGGGTGAGTGGTACTCCCCGCCCGAGCCCCGCCGCGGCAGCGTCGGCGTGATCGAAGGCGCGGTGGCGAACCTCTACAACCCCGACCAGGGCCACACCGAGGCCGCCTCGTCGGCGCGGACCTTCGCCGCCGTCTACGAGTTCTTCACCGGCTCGGCGCCCGCGACCACCGACGTCGTGCCGGAGCCGCCCGCCGAGGTCACCGTCGCCGGACGCGCCGTGCTGTTCCCGCAGAACCTCGGCTTCGAGGGCGCCACCCTCGAGGTGTGGCGGGTGAGCACGCGGACCGGCCGGCACACCTCCGCCCACCCGGTGGCGACGATCCCGATCACCGGTGACGGGTCCTTCGGCCCGCTGGACCTGTACGGCCGGCACAGCTACGAGTTCGCGCTCCACCGGCCCGACGGCTCGGTCCACCACTTCTACCAGTCGCCGTTCGCCCGGTCCGACCACTTCGTCCGCCTCAACAGCGGCATCGCCGGCGAGGGCCTCGAGGCCTTCGTGCCCAAGAGCGAGGAGCACACCAACCTGGCCCTGATCCGGGCGCGGGAGATCTGGGGTGACCAGGGTGCGGACTCCGACGAGATCACCGTCGACGTGATCGGCGACCGCACCGGCCCGCTGGACGTGACCACCCCCGCCACCACGCCGCGGAGCAGCACCGAGGGCACGTTCGGGCGGGTCGGTGAGGTGAACGCCCTCTTCCTCACCGACGTCGGCACGCGGACGCCGACCGGGTACACCGCGCCGGACCAGGCCACCGACCTGAGCAAGGGCGACCTGTTCCCGTTCAACACGCTCACGTTCCTCAACGCGGTCGACGCCTACCTGCCGGCGAGCCCGCGCGGGCTGCGCCCGATCCGCATCGAGGTGCGGCCGCGCGGCGGCGGGGAGCCCGAGGTGATCACGGTTCCCGGCTTCCCGTCGGTGAACGACCGCATCTCGGTGCAGCTCCGCGACTCGGTCCAGGACGACTACGCCTTCGGGCGTCGCTGACCTGACGGGTGCGGCCCGGTGGCGCTCAACCGCCGGGCCGCACCCAGCCGGCCTCCAACAGCGCCGTCTGCACGCGGTCGGCCGCCTCGACGGCGACCGGACGGCCGGCGACCAGATCGGCGTAGAGGAACGCCTCGGCCAGCTTGACCAGGGCGTAGGCCAGGCTCTCCCGGTCGATGATCGGCCGCAGCCGGCCGGCCCGCTCGTCGCTCTCGATCAGCTCCACCGCGACCCGCACCGCGCGGGGCTCCACCGGCCCCGCGGGATCGGTGAGCACCCGCAACGCCAACTCCGGCTCGCTGTCGATGAAGGTGCGGATGCCGGTGCTGCCGACGACCCCGGCGTTGAACGCCCGGATGACCCGCGCGCTGCGGAGCTCCGGGTCCCCCGGCGTGCGCCGCGCGTCCTCCGCGGCCGTGCACGCCTGCCAGCCGCGCTCGGCGAGGTACCAGACCGCCTCGCCGACCAGTCGCTCGCGGCTGCCGACGTGCCGGTGCAGGGTCATCCGGGAGACCCCGATCTCCTCGCCCAGCGCACCCATGTCGATGCGCCGCCCGGAGTGGATCCACCGGGCCGCCAGCGCGATCACCGTGGCCGCGTCCACCCGCGTGCGCGCGGGACGGTTCCCGGTCCGGTCCACGGTCGGAATGGTCCCAGAGCCGGGCGTGCGGTCCCCGGGACCGCTGCTCATGGACCGTCGGCGCCGGCCAGGGAACGTTCGAGCTCCGGCGTCAGCCGCGGGATCGGCCGGGTGTCGTCGTCCACCGGGCGCCGCGTGGCCGCTGAGACGAACGGGCTGCGCACCGCCGCGGCCACCGCGTCCGGGTCGGCGCGGGCGGCGAGAACCCGGCCGCCCGTGTCGACGGGGGCGGCGAGCCCGACGGGGGTGACCTCGACGGCCGCCCAGCGGGCCGCACCGGCGCCGAACGCCGTCGCCGACAGCGCGGCCAGCTCGCGCCACTGCCGCCCGACGAACTGCACCCGGTGGACGTCGTCGGTCCGGGACCGGACCACCGCCCGGAAGACGACGTGCTCGGCGCGGTCGGGCACGCGGATGGCCAGTTCGACCTCGGCGCCCACGGAGGCGCCGACGCCGCGGACGCGGAGCTGCGCGCCTCCGAGCGAGACGTCGACGAGCCGCGCGGGCGCCCCGTCGACCACGGCCGGCAGTGCGGCCGGGAAGCGGTGACCGTCCCGGCGCTCGGCGGAGAAGCGCGGATCGCGGATCCGCCGGATGCCGGCCAGCACGAAGCCGAGGGTGACGCTCACCCAGAGGACCGGCACCAGCGTGGTGCCGCCCCAGCGGAGCTCGATCGGGGTCCAGCCGGCCAGGCTCGCGGCCGTGTGGAGCAGGCTGCCGGCGAGCACGGCGGCGAGTGCGAGCAGCAGCGCGGGCACCCGAGCGCGGGTCCGCTCCTCCCCGGTGCGCCCCTTCGCGGTGACCGCGAACCGGCCCGTGCCGCGCAGCACCAGCGACAGCGTCGCGGCGAGGTTGGAGGGCAGCCGGACGACCTCGAACAGCAGCGAGAAGCGCGCCGGGGCGAACCCGCGCGACAGCAGCGTCAGCGCCGCCTGCTGGAGCAGGAAGGGGACGCCGGCCATCACCGCGAACAGCGCGGGCGGTGCATCCACCGGGAAGAGCCCGGTGACCAGCACGGCGACCGGGACCAGGGCCAGCCCCAGCGTCCGCCACGAGTCGAACCACGCCGACAGCGAGTAGAGGTAGCCCAGCCGCTGCCGCAGCGTCAGCCCCGTGGCGGTGAGCGGGTTGTCGTGCCGCAGCACCTGCATCGCCCCCCGGCCCCACCGCCGGCGCTGCGCGTAGAACGCGTCCGGGCTGCCGGCCGCGAGCCCGCGGGCGAGCACCTCGTTGTGGTACGCGCTCCGCCAGCCGGCGCGGTGCAGCTTCATCGTCGTGTGGAAGTCCTCGGTGAGCGACTCCGTCGCCACTCCCCCGATCTCGCGCAGCGCCTCGGCGCGCAGGACCGCGTTCGTGCCGCACCAGAAGGCGGCCCCCGCGTGGTGCTTGCCCGCCTGGATCACCCGGTAGAAGAGCGACTCCTCGTGCAGGTCGGCGCCCGGGCGCAGGTGCTCGAACGAGCCGGTGTTGTAGAAGTGCTGCGGTGTCTGCACCAGCGCCAGCCGCTCGTCGGCGAAGTAGGGCAGCGTGCGGGTGAGGAAGTCCGGGTCGGGGACGTGGTCGGCGTCGAACACCGCGACGAGGTCGGTGCGCACCAGCGCCAGCGCGTGGTTGAGGTTGCCCGCCTTGGCGTGGTCGTGCTCGGGGCGGGTGACGTACCGCGCGCCGAGCGCCGTCACCATCTCCTCCACCTCGAGCCGGTCGCCGTCGTCGAGCACCCAGGTCTCGTGCTCGCCCTCCATCGCCAGGCAGGCGGCGACGGTCGGCAGGAGCACGTCCAGGTGCTCGTTGTAGGTGGCGATGAGCACGGTGACCGACGGCGGCGGCCCGGGGCGGGGCGCCGGCACGGTCGCCGGGGCGACGGTCCAGGTGGTCATCACGAACAGCAGCAGGGCGAGGCCGCCGTAGACCTCGAGCGCCAGGAACGGCACCCCCAGCCAGAGCGCCGGCCCCTCGGGCAGCGTGGCCAGCAGCCGCCAGGTGAGGTAGCCGGCGGTCGCCAGGACGGCGGCGACGGCCACGGCGCGCACGCCGAGGAGCCGCAGGGCGCTCTCCGGCGCCGGAACGGCGTCCCGGGTCCCGCTGGGGCGGCCCAGCGCCGCCCGTTCGATGCTCACCCCGAGGGAATCGACATCTCCCCGCGGCGCGCACATCCCCCCGAGGGGTGAGATCGACCCGCGTGCTCAGCCGGAGGTGACGCGGAGCCGGGCAGCGGTCCGATCGGCCATGTCCGCGAACTCGGCCCCCTCGTGCAGCAGCGTCCACGCCATAACCAGTTCCACCGCCGAGGGCACAGCGGCCACGTCGACGACTGCCGGCGGCGCCACGAGGTGCCGGACGCTCTCGACGAGCAGCCCGTCCCCGGGGCCACCGGCCTGCCGCTCCACCCGCCGGACGCGCAGCGCCGGGCCCGCCGGCAGCGCCACCAGGTCGACCTCGGGAGGGGCCAGCCCACGCCCGACCGTGGCGCGTTCCTGCTCGGCGAGCTCCGCCAGCCCGGTGGTGAGCCGGTACCGGTCCGCGCGGAGGCTGACGAGGACGCCGTACCGGGGATCGGGGATCCAGAGCGCGGCCAGGTCGGGGGTTCCCTCGCGCAGGGCGGTGGCCAGCGACAGCACCTGTTCGCCGAGCGTTCCCGCCGCGGCGCCGTGGACGCCGAGGCCGTCGCAGACCGCCTGCGTCCAGGCGGCGACGGCCCCGGAGCGTGGCAGCCACACCCAGCCCGCGCCGGACGGCTCGACCCGGTAGGTCCAGTCCTGGACGGCGCCGGTCACGGGAGCCACCGGAAGGAGCCGGCGACGGCGTCGAACAGCGCGGTCAGCGGCTCGAGCAGCTCCAGCAGCGGCGTCGAGAAGCTCAGCAGCACGTAGCCGCCGCCGGGCATCGGGTGCTGGTACTGCACCACCGCCGTCTCGAGCAGCCGGCCGTCCGGTGCCGGTGCCTGCGTCCGGCGGCGCAGGCGGGCCACGGGGCCGGCCGCGAGCTCCACCACCTCCGCGGCCGCCCCCGCTCCCCCCGCGGCGAGGAAGGCCGCCTCCGCGGCGCCCGGCCGGTCCCCCGCCGGGCGCGGGGGGACGACGCCCACCGCCAGGGCGCACGCGATCGGCGGGGCGCCGTCCTGGAACACCGGGAGGTGCACCTCGACGGTGTGGCTGTCGCTGCGGGCGGCGGCCGCGCCGTGCAGCGCGCGCGCCACCTGCGGCATCAGCCGGTCGCGGTCGGGCCGGCCCCGGGTGACCGCCCGGGCGATCCGACGGACGTCGGCATCCCGCCGCGCCTCGTCCAGGACCCGGATCCGCGCCCAGTCGCCGGGCACCGCGAACGTGAAGTCCCGGGGGCGGAGCGCCGTGGTCACCGTCCGGACCCGACGGGGGTGCGGGGTCCGTGGCCGCGCAGCTCCTCGCCGATCGCGCGGCCGGTGGCGGCGCTCCCGGCACCGGCCGAGGAGAGCACCGCGGCGTCGGCGAGGAACTGGCTGCGCTGCCCCGTCCGGACCACGGGGGCGGCGGTGGTCGCGGGGTGGACCGTCGGGGAGCGACCGGAGGTCACGTCGCGGAACAGCCCCGACGGGCGGTAGGCCTCGGCCCACTCCCCGCGGGTGGGCACCCAGCCGGACGGCCGGCGGGCTCGGGAAGTGAGCGCGCCGGGCACGGACCCGCCGGCCGGGACGCCCTGGTCCCGCACCGCCTGCCGGGCCTGCCGGCGGGTCATCCCCGAGGCGCGCAGGTGCTGCACCAGCGAGGGGCGGGCCAGCCCGCGGGTGCCGGTGGCGACCGCCCGGCCGGCCAGCGCGAAGGCACGGCCCACCCCGAAGGTGAGCACGCCCACCGCGTCCCACAGCATGTCCGACAGCTCCGCCCGGCCCGCCGCGTGCAGCACGGTGTTCCCCGCCAGGGAGACGGCCCCGGTGACGAACGCGAGCCCCGCGAACGCCGCGGCGAACGGTTGCAGGCCCGGGATGGCCAGCAGGAAGAGCGCGACGAGCCCGAAGACCGCCGAGAGCTTCCCGGCCCAGCCCGTGACGACGGCGACGACGTCCAGCACGTCGTCCCAGAAGCTGTCCGCGAGGTGGTCGCTGGCGCCCAGGACGTCGTCGATGGCGTCGGCTGCGGCGTTCCCCGCCGCCTGCCACTCGGCCTCCAGCGCCGCGAGCTCCTCGTCGGCCGCCCGGATGCCGGCGGTGGCGGCCGCGGCATCGTCGTGCGCCCGGCGTTCGGCGACCGGATCGGGCTCCGGCAGCGTCGCGGCGCGTTCCCTCGCCCGCCAGGCGGCGTCCCGGGCGTCCTCGGCCCGCTGGGCGCGCGCGAGGACCGTGTCGGCGCCCGCTTGGACGTCGTCGAGCGTGCGCGCGTAGGCGGCGAGCGCCTCCGCCGTGCCCTCGTACCGGTCGAGGGCCTGCTCGATCGTCCCGGCCACCTCGGCGGTCCGCTCGCGGAAGGCCCGGCCGGCGTCGGACTCCCAGGTCGTCGCGCTGTCGTGGATGGTGCGGAGCGCCCTGGCCGCCGTGGTGATCGCCGCCGCCGTGTCGGCGTACCGCCGGGCGAGCCGGGCGATCGCCGCGGGGTCGCCGCCGACCGGGTCCGAGGGGCGCAGCGGCGACCAGTCACGCGGGCGGCTCACCGCTCACCGGCCAGGGCGGCGACCAGCTCGGTCTCGATCCGCTCGTACACCTCGGCGGCGTCCTGGGCGGCCTGGCCGAGGCCCTCGACCAGCCCGGCCATCTCCGTCCGCCGATGGTCCCAGTTGCTGCCGAACTCCCGCAGCCGGTCGCGCAGCCGGTCGTGCGCGATGACGTCGCTGCCGACGTCCGCCGTGTCCCGTGCGCCGTCGAACTCCCGGTAGACGACCAGCAGGGCACGGCCGGCGTCGCGCAGGACCGGGGTCTCCACCTCGAGGCCGTCAGTCACGACGCGGACCCTAGGCGGATCCGGCTCGGGTCCGGATCCGTTGTCCACAGGCAGCTCAGGCGGTGCGGGGGCCCTCCCAGAGGTCGATGCCGGCGTCCACGGCGTGCCGGTCGATCGCGGCGAGCTCGTCCTCGGTGAACCCGAGGTTCTCCAGCGCGCCGACGTTCTGCTCCAGCTGCGCCACGCTGCTGGCCCCGATCAGCACGGTGGTCATCCGCTGGTCCCGCAGCGCCCAGGCAAGCGCCATCTGGGCCAGCGACTGCCCGCGCTGCTGCGCCATGTCGTCGAGCGCCCGGACGTGGGTGAGCGCCTGCTCGGTGAGCAGGTCCGGCGAGAGCGACTTGCCCTGACTGGCGCGCGATCCCTCCGGGACGCCGCCGAGGTACTTGTCGGTGAGCATGCCCTGCGCCAGCGGCGAGAAGGCGATGCACCCGGCCCCGACGTCGGCGAGGGTGTCGAGCAGGTCCTCCCGCTCGATCCAGCGGTTGAGCATCGAGTAGGACGGCTGGTGGATCAGCAGCGGCGTCCCCAGGTCGGCGAGGATCGCCGCCGCCCGGCGGGTCTGCTCCGGCGAGTACGACGAGATGCCCGCGTAGAGGGCCCTCCCGGAACGGACGGCGGTGTCCAGCGCCCCCATCGTCTCCTCCAGCGGCGTCGTGGGGTCGGGCCGGTGGCTGTAGAAGATGTCGACGTACTCCAGGCCCATCCGCCGCAGCGACTGGTCCAGGCTGCTCAGCACGTACTTCCGCGAGCCGCCGCCCTGGCCGTACGGGCCGGGCCACATGTCGTAGCCGGCCTTCGTGCTGATGACCAGCTCGTCGCGGTAGGGCCGGAAGTCGTCCCGGAGGTGCCGGCCGAAGTTGCTCTCGGCCGAGCCGTAGGGGGGCCCGTAGTTGTTCGCGAGGTCGAAGTGCGTGATGCCCAGGTCGAACGCCCGGCGGAGGATGGCGCGCTGACGGTCGAACGGGACGTCGTCGCCGAAGTTGTGCCAGAGGCCCAGGCTGATCGAGGGGAGGTCCAGGCCACTGCGCCCGGTGCGGCGGTAGGGCATGGACTCGTAGCGGTCGTCGGCAGCGGAGTAGGCCATCGCTGCATCCTGTCCGACCGCCCGCTCCCCCGCCCACCGGCCCCGTAGCCTCGTCCGGCGCGGTCGCCGCCGCTAGGCTGGGCGGCGCCGTCCCCGCCTCACCCCAGGAGTGCCCGTGCTGCTGCGCCTGATCGGTCTGCTGCTGGTCGTCTGGCTGGCGCTGTCGATCATCGGGGCGCTGATCGAGGGGCTGTTCTGGCTGCTGCTCGTGGGCGTCGTGCTCTTCCTGGCCACCGCCGCCTACGGCTGGTTGAAGGGCAGCAGCAAGGTCTGACCGGGCCGGTCAGTCCCCGTCTGCGTCGCCGCCGGCTCCGTCGGCGTACGGCAGCTGATCGGTGCGCCGGTCCACCGGTGGCAGTTCCGGCACCGGCTGCCCGGCCACCTGCTCGGCGGGAGTGACGCGGACGCCGGCCTCCAGGTCGTCCAGTCCGATGGCGTAGCGGTTCTCCGTCATGGGCGCACCCTCCACCCCGGCGACCGGATCGTCCAGACCGGCCCGCGCCGTGCCCGGCGTGGCCGCACCCCTCTGACGTCGGCGGCTCCCGGCCGGCACCGCCAGGGGGGTCAACCGCCGGTCGGCGCCCGCTGGGGCACGGCGACGCTGAGGAGGACGACGCTGTCCTCGTCGGCGTGCAGGCTGTGCCGGCGATCGGGGATGGGACCTGTCTCCAGCGCGCCCAGCTCCACGGCGTCCTCCCCGGAGACGAGCCGGACCTTCCCGCGCAGGACCAGCAGGCTGGCCGGGCCGGGGCTCTCGTGCTCGGCGAGCTGCTGGCCCCGCACCAGGGCGATCACGGTCTGCCGCAGCCCGTCGACGGGGTGCGGCAGGGTGCGCGCGGCGCGCTGGGCCTTCCCCGCCGCTGCGTCGGCGAGGAGCTCGGCGGCCAGCCGTTCCAGGTCCACGGGTCGTCGGTCGTCCACGGGCCCCATCGTGCGCCGGCGTCCCGAAGGCGACCGCGCTCGCCTGGTCGCCCACGTCACCCGCCGGTCGCGGACATGGGGCGGGTGGGCTGCAGGAAGCTGGGGTCGTCGATGCCGTGGCCGGGCAGCTTGCCCAGGGTGGCGATCCGCCACCGGTCGGCGAGCTCGGTGTCGGTGGCGCCGTCGCGCATCGCGGTGCGCAGGTCGGACTCCTCGCGGGCGGACAGGCAGTTGCGGATCTGCCCGTCGGCGGTGAGCCGGGTGCGGTCGCAGGCGCCGCAGAACGAGCGGGCCACCGAGGCGATCATCCCGGAGGTGGCCGGGCCGCCGTCGGCAGCCAGATCCGGCGCACCCACCGCGGGCGGGTCCACACCCGCGTAGCGACGACCCGGGCGCCTCCCGGGTGACCCCCGTCGTCGGAACTCCGAGGCGATCGGCGCGGCGCGGGAAATGGTGCGGTGCGCGCCTCTCCCGCCAGGTCGGCCGCGGTCGCCGCCTCATTTCTCGCGGGCTGCGAGTAATGACCGGACGCGAGCGCGCATGCGATGATCGACGACGTTCCCCACCCGAATGGACGGCAGAACGGGGGCGGCGCTGCAGAATGGCGCCGCACTCCACGTCCGACCGCGTCGGGAATGGTCGGCCCACCGGCGGCGGAACGAGGAGAGATGTCCGATCTCGGCAGTCTGGTGAATGCCTGCCTGATGCCCGGGTTCGCCGGTCCGGACGTTCCCGGGTGGGTGCTCGACGCGCTCGGCGACGGGCTCGCCGGGGTCTGCCTCTACGGGCAGAACCTGACCGCCGGTGGCGCCGACGGGCAGGTGGCCCGCCTCGGCGGCGCGGTGCGCGCGGCGCGGCCGGACGCGCTCGTCGCCGTCGACGAGGAGGGCGGGGACGTCACCCGGCTGGAGTACCGGACCGGCAGCAGCTACCCGGGCAACCTGGCCCTCGGCGTGCTCGACGACGAGGAGGTGACCGCGGGGGTCGCCGCGGCCATCGGCGCGGACCTCCGGCGCGCCGGCGTGAACGTCGACCTGGCGCCGTCGGTGGACGTCAACAGCGACAGCCGCAACCCGGTCATCGGGGTGCGCGCCTTCGGCGCCGATCCCGGGCTCGTCGCCCGGCACGGGGCGGCCTACGTGCGCGGCCTGCAGTCGACCGGCGTCGCCGCGGCCGCCAAGCACTTCCCCGGGCACGGGGCGACCACTGTCGACTCGCACCTGGACCTCCCGGTCGTCGACGTGGACGAGGCGACGTTCCGCCGCCGCGAGCTGCCGCCGTTCGTCGCGGCGATCGAGGCCGGCGCCCGGCTCGTGATGACCTCGCACGTCGTGTTCCCTGCCCTCGACGCGGCCCCCGCCACGCTGAGCCGCCGCCTGCTGGTCGACCTGCTGCGCACCGAGCTCGGTTTCCGCGGCGTGGTCGTCACCGATGCGCTCGACATGGCCGGGGTGCGGGCGGCGCACGGCATCCCACGCGCCGCGGCGCTGTCACTGGCCGCCGGCGCCGACCTGCTCCTCGTGGGCGCCGAGGACGGCGAGGAGCACTGCGCCGCCATCCGCGAGGCGGTCGCCGGGCACCTGCGCGATGGCACGCTGACCGAGGACCGGCTGCACGAGGCCGCGGGCCGGGTGGCCGGGCTGCGTCGTGAACTGGCCTCGGCCCCGACCGTCGACGTCGGTGACGCGCCCGCCGACATCGGTGTGCGGACGGCCCGGGCGGCCCGACGGGCCCGCGACCTGCGGCAGCTGCCCGCGCCCGCGCTGGTGGCCGAGCTGCGGGCGGAGGCGAACATGGCGGTCGGCGCGGCCGGGTGGAGCCTGGCCGACCCGTTGCGGGAGCTCGGGCACCTCGACGCCCTGGTGACGGTCACGGACGGCGGCCCCACCCCCGACGCGGTCGCCGGTGCAGCGGCCGGCCGGCCGCTGGTCGTGGCGGTCCGGGACGCGTACCGGAGCCCGTGGCAGGAACGCTGGCTGCGCCGGCTGGCGCAGCTGCGGCCCGATGCGGTCACCGTCGCGCTCGGCATGCCCGACGACCTCGCGCTCGTGCCCGGGCCGGCCGTCGCCGTCCACGGCGCCTCCCGCGCCTGCACCCGGGCTGCGGCCGAGGCGCTGGTCGGCCGGTGACCGGGCGCGGGATCTCGACGCTGCTGCGCGGCGGCCGGAAGGTCGACGCCGACGGCCGGGTGGACGGCTTCTGGGTGCTCTTCCGGGGCGACACGATCGCCGCGGCCGGCACCGGGGAAGCGCCGGCCGCCGACCGGGTCGTCGACCTGGCCGGCGCCTGGCTGACCCCCGGGTTCGTCGACCTGCACGTCCACGGCGGCGGCGGGTACACCGCGGAGGACGGCCCCGACGGCATGCGCCGGGCGCTGGAGGTGCACCGCGCCCACGGCACGACCCGCTCGCTGATCAGCCTGGTCGCCGCGCCCGTGGAGCGTCTGGAGGCCTCCCTCGCCGCGATCGCCGACCTGGCCCGGTCCGACGAGCGGGTGCTCGGCGCGCACCTGGAGGGGCCGTTCCTGGCGGCGTCCCGGTGCGGGGCGCACGACCCCGGGCACCTGCGCCCACCGGCACCCGACGTCGTCGAGCGGCTGCTGCGCGCCGCCCGCGGCGCGCTGCGCTCCGTCACGATCGCCCCCGAGCTGCCCGGTGCGCTCGACGCCGCGCGCCGCCTCACCGCGGCCGGGGTCACCGTGGCCGTCGGGCACACCGAGGCCGACATGGCGTGCACCGCCCGGGCGTTCGACGCGGGCGCCCGGGTGCTCACCCACGCCTTCAACGCGATGCCCGGCCTCGGGCACCGCTCCCCCGGGCCGGTCGGCGCCGCGCTCACCGACCCCCGGGTGACGCTGGAGGTCGTGCTCGACGGGCACCACGTCCACCCGTCGGTCGTGGGGCTGCTGTTCGCCGGGGCGCCCGCCCGGGTGGCCCTGGTCTCCGACGCGATGGCGGCGGCGGGCACCGGAGACGGCCGCTACCGCCTGGGCGGGGCCGACGTCGAGGTGCGCGCCGGCCGCGCGGTGCTGGCGGGCACCGACACGCTGGCCGGCTCGACGCTCACGCTGGACCGTGCGCTGCGTACCGCCGTGGCGGACGTCGGGCTGGATCCGGTCGTCGCCGTGACAGCGCTGACCCGCACGCCGGCGCGCGCCCTCGGCCTCGGCTCCCGGATAGGCCGGCTGGCGCCGGGCTCCGTGGCCGACGCCGTGGTGCTGGACGACGACTGGTCGGTGCGCGCGGTCTGGGCGGCCGGCCGTCCGGTCCGCTGACTCACCCGCCGGAGCCGGCCGGCTTGTGGGCGTGCGTGTGGCGGTAGTAGTCGGCCAGGCGCAGCCGGGAGGCCGCCGCCTCGTCGACGAACACGGCGGCCCGCGGGTGCAGCTGCAGCACCGACGCCGGGCACATGCTGCTCAGCGGGCCCTCCACCGCCGCGGCGACGGCGTCGGCCTTGCGCTCCCCCTGCGCCACGAGCAGGAGCTCGCGGGCCTCGAGGATGGTGCCCAGCCCCTGGGTGAGGCAGTGCATCGGCACCTCGTCGGGGGAGGCGAAGAAGCGGGCGTTGTCGGCGCGGGTGCGCGGCGCCAGCGTCTTGACCCGGGTGCGTGAGGCGATGGACGACGTCGGCTCGTTGAACCCGATGTGCCCGTTGGTGCCGATGCCGAGGATCTGCAGGTCGATGCCGCCGGCCGCGACGATCGCCCGCTCGTAGCCGGCCGCCGCCTCGGCCAGGTCGGCCGCGCGGCCGTCGGGCACGTGCACCCGGGCCGGATCCAGCCCCAGCGGCCGGGTGACGGTCCGCCGGATGACCGAGGCGTAGCTCTCCGGGTGCTCGGGCGGGAGGCCGACGTACTCGTCGAGGGCGAAGCCGCGGACGCCGGAGACGTCGAGCTCACCGGCGGCGACCTGACGGGCGAGCTCGGCGTAGAGACCGAGCGGCGAGGACCCGGTGGCCAGACCCAGCACCGCGTCGCGGCGCCTCCGGACGACGGCTGCGACCCGGGCCGCAGCCTCCCGGGCCACGTCGTCCGGGCCGGGCAGGATCACGACCTCCATGCGTCAGGATCCCACCGGCTCGACCACACCGGGCACCCCGCCGCGGGCGCACACCGCCGCACCCACCGGTGCCACCGGGAGGTCGCGGGGCACCAGCTGCACCCGCTCGGGGACGGCGAGGCTCTGCAGGAACGCCGACCCCGCGGCCTGGCGCCCGGCGGCGGCCACCACCGCGTCCAGCAGCGGCGGGCCGACGTCGGCCACCCCGCCGCCCAGGACGACGTGCTCGACGTCGCAGGTGAGCACGAGCAACCGCACCGCCGTCGCCACGGCGTCGGCGAACCGGTCCCGGACCACGACCGCCCGGCGGTCCCCCGCCGCGGCGGCGGCGAAGAGGTCGGCGGCCGCCGGCCGCGCGGACCGGACGGGCCACGCGAGGTCCAGGGCGGCGCCGGAGGCGTACAGCTCCAGGCAGCCCAGCTGACCGCACGGGCAGCGGTGCCCGGCCGGGTCGTACGGGAGGTGGCCGATCTCGCCGGCGGCGCCGTGCCGCCCGCGCCGGAGCTCGCCGCCGAGCAGCAACCCCGCGGCCACGCCGGTGCCCAGGGCCAGCAGCGCCAGGTCCCCCGGCAGCCCCAGCAGCCGGGCGGCGCCCACGGCCGCGGCGTTCAGGTCGTTCTCCAGGACGACGGGAACCCCGTCCAGGCGGGCGGCGAGCACCGGCGCCAGGTCGACCCCGCGCTCGTGGATCCCCAGGTTGACCGCGTAGGACAGCCGCCCGGTGGCCGGGTCGACCAGCCCCGGCACCCCGGCGCCGACCCCCGCCAGCGCCCGCGGCGCCACGCCGGCATCGGCGCACAGCCGGCGCACCACCTCCTCGGCGGTGTCGACGACGCCGGGCACACCCGGGCGGGTCGGCACCCGCAGGGTCCGCAGCACGTCCCCGTCGGGGCCCAGGAGCACGCCCAGGACCTTCGTCCCCCCGATGTCGAGCCCGACCGAGCAGCTCCGAGCGCCGGACCGGTGCGCGCTCACCCCTTCACCGCCCCGGCCACCAGCCCGGCGCTCATCCGCTTCTGCACGAACAGGAAGAACACGATGACCGGCACGGAGATGAGCGTGGCCCCGGCCATGACGACGCCCCAGTCCGTGGCCCGGTTGGCCTCCACCAGGCCCTGCAGCCACAGCGGGAGGGTCCGCTGGTCGGGATCGGTCATGACCACCAGGGCCAGCGTGTACTCGTTCCAGGCCTGCAGGAACCCGTAGACACCGGCGGCGACGAGGCCGGGCGCCAGCAGCGGGAAGGTGATGCGGAAGAAGGCCCCGGTGCGCGAGAGACCGTCCATCATCGCGGCCTCCTCCAGCTCCAGCGGCACCCCGGCGAGGAAGCCCCGCAGCATCCACACGGTGAACGGCACGATCGCCGCCACGTAGACGATGGTGAGCCCCAGGACCGCGTTCACCAGGCCCCAGCTGTCCAACATCTGGTACTGGGAGATGAACAGTCCCTCGGCCGGGATCATCTGCACCACGAGAACCGTGAGGATGAACGACCGGCGCCCGCGGAAACGGAACCTGCTGATCGCGAGCGCACCCAGGAATGCGAACAGGATGGCGACGACGAGGGTGAGGCCGGTGACCGCCAGCGACACCTTGAAGGCAGCGTAGAAATCAGGGTTCGTCAGCACGTTCCGGAAATTCGACAGGGTGCCCCCGAATGGCAGGAACGACGGCTCGCCGGTACGCATCCGATTCGTCGGCAGGAATGCGCTGTTGACCATCCAGTAGATCGGGAAGACCCACACCAGCGCGACGGCGACGGCGAGCAGGCCGAGCAGCCGCCGCCCCGTCCCGCCGCCGCGGGTGCGCCGCCGGGCGGGTGCGGGGGCACCCGTGTGCGCGGGGCTCACACCTCCTCCTTCAGCATCCGGCGGATGTAGAAGACCGTGAGCACGAAGGTGATGACCAGCATGATCGTGGCCATGGCTCCGGCCATCGAGAACTCCTTCGCCAGCGAGTAGATGTAGGTGCCGAGCAGGTGGGTCTCCCGGGTCGGTGCCCCGGCCCGCTGCAGGACGTGGATCTGGGTGAAGACCCGCAGGTCCCAGATCACCTGGAGCAGGGCGACGACGAGCAGCACGGGCGCCACCATGGGCAGCGAGAGGTGGCGCAGCCGCTGCCAGGCGTTGGCGCCGTCGAGCTGCGCGGCCTCCACGCACTCCTCGGGCACCTGCAGCAGCCCGGCGTAGACGGTGAACACCACGAAGGGCACCGACATCCAGACGACGATGACGGTCGCCACGAGGTAGAACGAGGCCGGCTCGATGATCCAGGAGTGGTGGCGCATCCCGGCCATGCCCAGCGGCTCGGCGAGCAACCAGTTGATCACCCCGTACTGCGAGTCGAACAGCCACTGCCAGACCGTCATGGTGGCGAGCACCGGCGTCCCCCAGGCCAGCAGCAACCCGACCTGGAGAGTGATGCGGGGTCCGCGGCCCACCCGGGTCAGGAGGACCGCCAGGGCGATGCCGACCAGCATCGTCAGCGCCGCGTTGACCAGGCAGAACAGCACGGACCGCCCGATCACGCCCCAGACGTAGGGGTCCGACAGCAGCTCCGTGTAGTTGCGCAGCCCCACCCACTCGGCCGGCCGGCCGAACTGCTGGGCCAGCCCGTACTCCTGGAACGAGAGCACGAACTGCCGCACCAGCGGGTATCCGAGGCCGACCGCGACGGGGACCAGCGCGGGCACCAGGAGCAGGTAGGGCCCCAGGCGGGAGCGCAGCGACCGGCGCCGCCGCGGGCCGGGCGCGGCCGCCGGAGCCGGGTGGACCGGTGGGACGGCGGCGCGCGGCGGTGCCGGCGGGAGCACCGCCGCGGGGGACGTGCGGGATGTGGACACGGTTCCTCCGGGGCGTGGGAGCGGGGGCGCGGCCGCCGCGGTCGGCGGGCGGTCGGGCCCCCGCCCCGGATCACAGGGTCAGGCGAGCGTGTCCGTGATCAGCTGGTCGGCCCGCGCCGCCGCCTCCGCCGGATCGGCACCGGAGGCGATCTGCTGGAAGAAGTCCTCCAGGATGCGGTTGGCCTCCACGTCGGCCCACTTCTCCGCCGGCGGGGTCAGCTTGGCGTCGAGGGCGGCAGCGAGCGCCGCCTCGGCGTAGACGTCGTCGCCGAGGGCGTCGGCGTACTCGCTGTTGCCCGGGATCAGGCCGTTCTCGGCGAGCATCGTCTGGTACTCCTCGCTGAAGATGATCCGCAGCAGGTCGCGGGCCGCCTCCTGGTTCCCCGACTTCGCCGGGATGGCGATGTTGGAACCACCGGCGAAGACAGTGGCCGGCTCCCCCGCCGTCGGCCCGGGGAGCGGGAAGATCCCGGTCTTCTCCTCGTTGCAGGCCTGCTGCTCGGCGAGCGCGGCCTGGGCCGCCTCCGACTCGTCGTCGGGGTCGACGCCCTGGTTGCACTCGGGCAGGTCGATGCTCCAGCGGGCCCACGTCGGGGCGGAGAACATCGCCGCCTCGCCGTTGTTGAACGGCACCCAGGGCTCGGCCGAGTCGGCGTCGCGCGGGGCGTTCGTCGCGTTCGCGAACAGCTCCTGGACCTGGGCCAGCCCCTCCTGCGACTCGGGGCTGGACAGCGCGCCGACCCACCGGTCGCCGTCCTGCTCGGCGAGGCTCCCGCCGGCGCTGTAGATCCAGGCGATGCCGTTGTACCAGTCCTGGCCGGGGAACCAGAAGCCGGAGAAGTTCGGCGTG
This sequence comes from Blastococcus sp. SYSU DS0753, assembly GCF_054051175.1. NCBI lineage: Bacteria > Bacillati > Actinomycetota > Actinomycetes > Geodermatophilales > Geodermatophilaceae > Blastococcus > Blastococcus sp. SYSU DS0753. The sequence continues at coordinate 233,591 of NZ_JBJHAT010000002.1, forward strand.
CCTGCGGGGTTGGCCTCCTGCAGCGCGACGGCCGCGGCGCCGAACTCCTCGAGGGTCTCCGGCACCTCGACGCCGGCCTGCTGGAAGAGGTCCTTGCGGTAGAACACCGCACGCGCGCCGGAGTAGTACGGCACCGCGTACACGTCGCCGTCCACCGTGCCGGCCTCCACGAAGCCCTCGAGCAGGTCGTCACCGCCCAGCTCGTCGACCAGGTCGCTGATGTCGGAGAAGGCGCCGGCGTGGGTGAAGGTCGGGCTCTGGGTGTTGCCGATCTCCACGACGTCGGGCGTCTGCCCCTCCGAGGACAGCGCCGTCTGCAGGCGCGGCACCAGGCCGCTCCAGTCCTGCTCCTCGATGACCAGCGTCATGCCCTCGTGCTCGGCCTCGAACGTCTCGACCAGGTAGTCGCGCAGCTCCTGGGGGGTGTCGGAGCCGGCCAGCCACAGCCGGATCTCCTCCGAGCTCCCCGCCTCGGCCTCGTTCCCACCGCCGCAGGCGGTCAGCGCCAGCAGCAGGCCGACGCTCGCGGCGGCGAGCCCGCTCGTGCGTACCCTCGTCATGTTGGGGTTCCTTCCTGGTGCACAGGCGGTGCCGGACAGCGCCGCCACAGGGGTGTGGTCCTCCGACTTGCAACTGGCCGGCTCGGGGTCGTCACGTGACCCCGAGCTGGCCGGACAGCACGAGGACCGCGGCCCCGGACAGGGCCCCGTCCTCGCCGAGCGAGGTCATCCGCAGCTGCAGGGAGCTGCTGACGACGGGCATGGTGCGTTCGTGAAGGGTGGCGAGCGCCGCTTCGCGCAACGGGCCGTCGAGGAGTTCGCGGGGTCCGCTGAGCACCACCTCGGACAGGTTCAGCGCGCTGACCACCGGGGCCAGGACGATGCCCAGGCGCCGCCCCACGGCGCCGAGGGCCACCGCCGCGCCCGGGGCGTCCAGGCCCTCGATCCGCCGGCGCAGCGCCGGTACCGAGAGCACCGTCTCCAGGCAGCCGCGGCGCCCGCACGCGCACGGGAGCGGGCGGCCGAGCGGAGCGCCGTCGATGTCGTCGCGCTCGTCGACGGCGGTGACGTGGCCGATCTCCCCCGCCGCGTGCTCGTGGCCCTGCACCAGGCCGCCGTCGAGCACGATCCCGGCCCCGACACCGCCCCCGACGGTGAGCACCAGCAGCCCGCCGCCGGAGGCGCCGCCGTAGGTGAACTCGCCGAGGGCCGCGGTGTTGGCGTCGTTGGCGACGTGCACGGGGACACCGAGGTCGGCGCCGAGCCGATCAGCCAGCGGCAGGTCGTACCACTCGCGGTTGGGCGCCTGCAGCACCCGGCCGGAGGGGTCGATGACGCCCGGCGAGCCGACGCCGACCCCGAGCACGGGGCGGGTGGCGACCGCCACGAGGTCGCGGCACAGCGAGGTCAGCGCCGCCACGGCCGCCGCCCCGGTCCGCCCCTCGACCCGGGTCGTGCGGCGCTGCAGCAGTGCGCCGGAGAGGTCGAGCACCGCGCCGTGCATCCGCTCGTCGTCGGCCAGGTCGACGGCGACGATCTGGAACGCGTCGGTGCGGACCCCCAGCAGCGTGCCGGGCTTGCCCGGGCGCCCCTCCGCCCGGGCGCCGAGCTCGGCCACCAGGCCCTCGGCCATCAGGGAGGCGACGAGGTCGGAGATGGTGACCCGGGTCAGCCCGGTGGCCCGCGCCAGGTCGGCCCGTGAGCCGGGCCCGGCGTGGAACAGGTGCTGCAGCACCATGGAGCGGTTGTGCGCACGCGCGTGTTCCGGAAGGACCTTCGCGGTCGCCCGCCGCAGGCGCCCCTGGCGCGTCGTGTCCCGCATCACACTCACGTTTGTTAGGAGACCGTCCTTACATTCCTATGTCAAGGGCTGGCGCCGCCGTGACCGGACCGTGACCTGCGCCGATCACTACAGCCCCGCCGCGCCCCGTCCGATGGAGAACGGGTGCGACGACGACCGCCCGCCCTGGCCCTGACCGCCCTGACCGCCCTGACCGTCAGCGCCCTGCTCGGCACCTCGGCCTGCGCCACCGCCGACCGGAGCACCGAGGCGGCGACCGGGGTGGCGTGCCCGGCCGCGGAGCTGACCCGGCCGGACGCCGGGGACGGGGTCTACCTGGGGGTGAACCTCGACTGGGGCGCCGCGACGCTGGCCGAGCACGGCACCGCCCTCGGCTCGCGCCCCGCCGTCGCCGTCTCGTTCACCGGCTTCCCCTTCTCCGCCGCCGACGAGCGCAACCTCGACGCCGCCGTCGAGCAGGTGCGGGACGGCGGCGGCCTGCTGCTGCTCACCCTCGAGCCGCACGCCGGCCTGGCCGCGGTCACCGACGGCGTGACCGCGGACCTGGCCGAGCGGCTGGCCGGCTACAACGGCCGCGGGGTGCCCGTCGTGGTCCGGTTCGCCCACGAGATGAACGGCTCCTGGTATGCCTGGGGGCAGCAGCCGGCGGCCTACGTCGAGGCGTTCCGGCGGCTCGCCGCCGCCGTCCACGCCGGGGCTCCGGGGTCGGCGGTCATGTGGGCGCCCAACTACGGCGGCGGCTACCCGTTCACCGGGGGCGCCCACGCCGCCACGCCCGATGACGTCGCGGCGCTGGACACCGACGGCGACGGCGTGCTGTCGGCGGCCGACGACCCCTACGCCCCGTACTGGCCGGGCGAGGACGCCGTGGACTGGGTGGGGATGTCGCTCTACCACTGGGGCGACGCCCACCCGTGGGGCGAGAACGAGGTGCCCGAGCCGGGCAAGTTCCTCGCCCAGCTGACCGGCACCTACGTCGGCCGGGGCGGCGACGACCGGGGGCTACCGGACTTCCACGCCGACTACGGCGAGCGGTACGGGAAGCCGGTGGCCGTGCCCGAGACGGCGGCCTTCTTCGCCCCGGGCGGCGGCGGCGCCGACGAGCTGGCCGTCAAGCAGGCCTGGTGGCGGCAGCTGTTCGATCCGCAGCTGGCCGAGCAGCTGCCCCGGCTGGCGATGGTGAACTGGTTCGAGTGGGCCAAGGACGAGCCGGAGGTCGGCGGCCGGGTGGACTGGCGGGCGACCGGCTCGCCGCGGATCCGCGACGCCTTCCGCGCCGACCTCCCGGACCGGGCCCTGGATGCCGGCGACGTCCCCCGCTGCGGCGGCTGATCCGGCAGCCGGCAGCACCGCCCGCCGCGCGCGCAGCATCCCGCAGACGACGAGGGCGCAGCACAGCCCGACGCCGGCCGACAGCCACACCATGGGCTGGTCGAGGCACCAGCCGTAGCCGGTCCACGAGGCGCACGCCCCGGAGCCGAGCCACCACCGCGCGGGCGAGAGGCCGGAGAGGTCCTGGGTGCGGTCGCGCAGGAGGCTGAGCGGCTGGGGCAGCGCGGCCGCCGCGCCCACCGCGGAGGCGACCCCGCCGAGCAGCGCCGTGGCCGCCGCCGGATCGGCGCCGAGCAGCACGGTGCCGGCCAGCCCCCCGCCGGCCAGGGCGGCGAGGACGGCGGCGCCGGACGCGGTGCGCGCCAGCGCCCGCCCCGCCCGCAGCCGCGGCTGGGTGACCAGCAGCGCCGCGAGGACCGCGGTGTTGCCGGCGCCGACGACGGCGTTGGACAGGATCTGCACGCGGTCGCCGGTGAGCAGGCCGAACGACAGCCAGCAGAGGTTGAGCGCGACGGCGAGCCAGGCGCTGGTGGGTGAGAGGCCGAGGGTGCGACGGTGCCGGCAGGAGAGCCAGACCTGGGGCCAGACGACGGCGATGCTGAGGGTGGCCGCGAGGATGCCGAGAGCGGCGGACATGGTGGAGCGGGAATCCGTTCGGAGTCGGTGCGAGAAGGTGGCCACCGGCGAGGAGCTGCGCGGGACCCGGCTCGGGGGCGCTCGTCGGTGAGCGGCATCGGCGGGGGCGGGAGGTGGCCGGAGACATCATCGGCGTTATGCATTCGTGACCCGACCGTGACCGGCCGGTTGCCTTCTGTGACCCTCGTCGCCCCGCCGTCGTCCTCCCGCGCCGCGCGACGGGTTCCGGCTCCCTAGGCTGGGCGGCCGTGACGACGCCGACCGAGACCGTCCGCGCCGCCGCCGGTTACCTGCGGTCGTGGCTGGACGCCCAGGCGCGGCACCGGCGGGTGCCCGGTGTGCAGGCGGCCGTCCGCCACGGCGGCGAACTGGTGCTGTCGGCAGCGGTCGGGGTCGCCGACGTCTCCACCGGCGCACCGCTGACCCCGGCACACCTGTTCCGCATCGCCTCCCACTCCAAGACGTTCACCGCGACCCTCGTGCTGCAGCTGGTCGAAGCCGGGCGACTGCGGCTCGACGACCCGATCGGCACGCACGTGCCGGAGCTGGCGGCAGCCGGCTCGCCGGTCGCCCGGGCGACCGTCCGCGAGTTGCTCGGGCACCAGGCCGGGATCACGCGGGACGGCGCCGACGCCGACTTCTGGCAGCTGGAGCAGCCCTTCCCGGACCGGGCAGGGGTGATCGGCGCGGCGTTGCGGGCCGGCCCGGTGCACCGGCGCAACGAGCACTTCAAGTACTCCAACATCGGGTACGCGCTCGTGGGCCTGGCGATCGAGGCCGTCACCGGGACCTCCTACGCCGACGCCGTCCGCACCCGGATCGTGGAGCCGCTCGGCCTGACCCGGACCGGGACCGACCTCGACGCGGCGCGGACCGGTGAGTACGTCAGCGGGCACACCGGGCTGCTCCTGGGTGAGGACGTCCGCGAGCCCCTCGGCCCCGCCGGCACAGGCGCCATGGCGGCGGCGACCGGGTTCTACTCGACGGCCGAGGACCTCGCCCTCTTCGGGGCGGCGCACGTGCTCGGCGACGAGCGACTGCTGACCGACGACTCGAAGCGGCTGATGCAGCGCCTGGAGTCGGTGGTCACCGCCTACGGGACCGAGGTGGGCCGGTACGGCGTCGGGATGGTGCTGACCACTGTGGGCGAGCGGCGCCTCGTCGGGCACAGCGGCGGCTTCCCCGGGCAGATCACCGTGACCTTCGTCGACCCGGCCGACGGGCTGGTCGTCAGCGTGCTGACGAACGCGATCGACGGACCGGCCGAGGAGCTGGCGACCGGGCTGGTGAAGCTGGTGGACGTCGCACTGCGCCCGCGGGCGACGGTGCCCGCACCGCCGCCCGGCGCCCCGCCGCCGTCGTCGTTCACCGGCCGGTTCGCCGGCCTCTGGGGAGTGCTCGACGTCGCCGAGCTCGGGGGCCGGCTGGTGCTCGTCCGGCCGACGTCCGCCGACCCCCTGCCGGGGGTCGAGGAGCTGGAGATCGTCGACGCCGACACCCTGCGGGTCGCCGCGCAGCCGGGTTTCGGCGCGGCCGGTGAGCTCGTCCCGCTGGAGCGGGACGCCGACGGCCGGGTGGTGTCGCTGCGGCTCGGCGGGGTGACGAACCGGCCGGTCGAGGAGTTCCGCCGCCGTCGCTCCGCCATGACCGGCCCGGCGTCGGGACCCTAGGCGCTGAGCCCGGAGAACGTCGGCATCGCCTCCTCGCCGTCCCAGGTCACGCGGAAGGTGAAGGCCTCCTCCAGCGCCTCGCGGTACTGCTCGGCCTCGGCCTCGGTGATCTCACCGGCGGCCAGGACGTCGTCGACGGCCGGGCTCCACGACTCCACGAGCGCGTCGATCAGCTCCTGCGGGTCGACGCCGATGTCCTCGGCGACGGCGGCCAGGTTCTGCTCCTGCTCCTCCATCCGCACGTGCAGCTCGTCGTGGCTGATCGCCAGCACCTCGTCGAGCACGTCCTGCACGGGCTGGTGACCGCGGTGCAGGTCGAGGCTCCCGTCGCCGTAGGCCTCCTGGACCAGCGCGATGAGCTCGGCCTCCGTCGTCACGGAGTCGACGTCGACACCGCCCGGGCCACCACCGCCGCCGGGGCCGCCGCCGGCGAAGCCACTGCCGGCGGCTTCCTCGGCCGCGACGGAGGTGCTGGTCTCCGAGCTGGTCGCGGTGCCGGTGCTGCCGCACGCGGCGGCGATCGGGACGACGGTGGCGAGGAGGAGGGTGGCGATCGTCCTGCGGAGCTTCATCGTGGACTTCTCTCGGGTCGGGGAGCCGGTCGTGTACCAGGTTCGACGGCGGAACTCGACCACCCCTGGACGTCCGCTGGGAATGCGCTGGGAGAGGGTCCCGTTACGTTCCGCGACGTCTCCCAGCCGGTTCCGGGGCAGTTCCCAGCTTCGTCTCCGAGCCTCTGGGTCATGGCCCGCCCCCTCCGCCGCCGCACCCTCGCCGCGGCCGCCGCCCTCACCGGCGGCTCCGTGCTCCTGCTGCCCTCGACCGCCTCCGCGCACAGCCTGGACAGCAGCACGCTGTCCGTGCGGGTCGGGGAGGACCGGGCGGACGCCACGATCAGCATCGCGCTGGAGACCCTCGACGACGCGCTGGGCGCCGACCACGCGGCCGCGACCGACGCCGGCTCCTACGCCGACGTGCTCACCTACCTCGACGAGCACCTGGCCGTGACCGGCACCGACGGCACCGAGTGGTCCGAGACCTACGCCGAGCCGGTTCGGGAGACGGTCGAGGGCATCGACTCGATCAGCGTGGACGTCGCCCTCGACCCCGGGGCGGCCGATCCGTCGAGCTTCACGCTGGCCTACGACGCCGTCATCGAGACCGACAGCACCCACGAGGCCGTCGTCGTCCTGACCGACGCCGCCGGCGAGGTCTCCACCGCGGGGGTGCTCGACGCCACCGACGGCACACTGCAGGTCGGGCAGACGGCCGCGACCGGGCTGGCCGACATGGTGGGCTACGGCCTGCACCACGTGCTCGAGGGCGCCGACCACCTGCTGTTCCTGATCACCCTGCTGCTGGTCGCCCCCCTGGTCGCGGGAGGGGGCCGGTGGCGGCGGGCGGACGGCCTGCTGCCCACCGTTCGCCGGGTCGTGGGTGTCGTCACCGCCTTCACCGTCGGGCACTCGCTCACGCTCGTCGCGTCGGCCCTGGGCTGGGTGTCGCTGCCGAGCACACCGGTGGAGGTGCTGATCGCGGTGTCGGTGGGTGTTGCCGCGGTCCACGCGATGCGCCCGCTGGCCCGTCACGGCGAGACCGTCATCGCCGGGCTCTTCGGCCTCGTGCACGGCCTGGCCTTCGCGGGCATCCTCACCGACCTGGGCCTGGAGGGCTCGACCTCGGTGCTCGCCCTGCTGGCGTTCAACGTGGGTGTGGAGCTGGCGCAGCTGCTCACCGTGGCCCTGCTGTTCCCCTCCCTCCACCTCGCCTCGCGCACCCGGTTCTACGGCGGGCTCCGGATCGCCGGCGCCGCCGTCGCGCTGACCGCGGCGGCCGGCTGGGCGCTCGACCGCCTCGGCGTCCTCACCAACCCGCTCTCCGGGGCCGAGGAGTCCGTCATCGCCCACCCGTGGTGGGTGGTCGCCGGGCTGGCCGCGGTGGCCGGGGGCTGCTGGCTGGCCGACCACCGCTCCCCCGCTCCGCGCGCCGCAGCCGAGGTGCCGGTGACCGCCGGCTCGCCTGCCCCGCGGGCGTGACGCGATCCGTCAGGGAGCCGCGCCGCTGGCCACGGTCGCGGCGGGGCGCGCCGCCCGGCCGGGCAGCAGCTCGGGCGGGGCGTCGTAGGCGCGGTGCACGGTCAGGTCGCGGCCGGTTCCGTACAGCCGCCCCTCGTAGGCCTTGACCGCCGCGACCAGGACGATGCTGACCACGACCAGCAGCGACCACGACCCCAGCTTGGCGGCGTGGACCAGGGTCCAGACCGACTCCTGCGACGGGTACTGCCAGGCCCGCAGGAGGGTGGCCGCGTTCTCGGCGACCCAGAGGAAGAAGCCGATGAGGACGAACGAGAGCGCCAGCGGCATGGCGTAGCGGCGCCGGCCGACGGTGAAGTGCACCCACGTGCGCCACGTGGCGGCGAGCAGGGCCACGGCCAGCGGCAACCGCACGTCCCAGATCGCGTGCGAGGTGAAGAAGTTGAGGTAGACGAGGGCAGCCACGGCCGCCGTCGTGCGGGCCCGGTAGTTGGTGATCCGCAGCTCGAACCGGCGCCAGGCCTGGCAGATGTAGCTGCCGACGGCGGCGTACATGAAGCCGCTGTAGAGCGGCACCCCGCCGATCGTCGCCACGCCGGTGTCGGGGTAGGACCACGACCCCTGGCGCACCTTGTAGAGCTCCAGCGCCAGGCCCACGAGGTGGAACCCGAAGATGACGGCGACCTCCCGGCCGGTCTCCCAGCGCACGAGCCAGAGCACCAGCGTGACGCCGAGCGACCAGATCAGGAGCGCGTCCGCGGGGTCGATCGGCAGCGGCACCAGCCGGACCAACCCCAGCCCGAGGAAGAACAGCACCGCGAACAGGCAGCACTGCGCCTGGACCCAGCCGAACCGGAGCAGCTGCCTCACCCGCGGAAGGCTAGTGAACGACGCCCGCGACCCGGCGCTGCACCGCCGCCCCGGCGAGGGCCAGGCACAACGTCAGCACGGGCCCCAGCACGACGCCCACGTGCGCGACCGCCCACCACCCCGAGACGGGGTGCTGGTGCCCGGCGTCGCCGACGAGGCCGGCCAGCAGCCAGTGCGCCAGCAGCATGCCGGCCGACAGCACCCCGGCGTGCAGCCATGTCCGGGCCGACGGAGCGAGGACGAGGTGGGTCGCGCACGGAAGGCAGACGGCGGCCATTCCCAGCATCAGCACCAGGTGGGCGTCCGACACGGGCGGAGAACCCGCTGCCGCGATCAGGTGCAGCACGGCGCAGGCACCCATCACGGCGGCCGTCGTGACCCGCAGCGCCCGCCACCAGGCCCGAGTGCTGCCCGCAAAGCGAACACCCTCTTCACATGCCGGTCGCACGGCTGTAACGTACGTCACGCAGTGTTTCTACACTCGTAGAACCAAAACTGGGAGACCCCATGACGGCAACCTCGGCCCCCCCTGCCACGACGCACCCGCTCGCCCAGCTGACCGCCGCGGAGGTCACCGCAGCCCGGGAGGTCCTGGCGCAGGCCGGCCTGGTGGCCGAGTCCACCCGCTTCGTCTACGTGGGCCTGGAGGAGCCGGAGAAGAGCGCCCTCTACGCCGAGGGAGCGGGTACGGACCGCAGGCTCCGCGTCCTGCTGCACGACGTCGAGCGCCCGGCTGCCCGCGACGTCGTCGTCTCGGTCACCCGCCGGGAGATCGTCTCGGACCGGATGCTGGACACGACGGTCGACGGTCAGCTGCCGGTGCTCGACGAGGAGTTCGCCCTCGTCGAGGAGGTGCTCGCGTCCGACGAGCGCTGGCTGGCCGCGCTGGCCGCCCGCGGGCTGGACGTCGCCGACGTGCGCGTCGCTCCGCTGTCCGCCGGGGTCTTCGAGTACCCCGAGGAGGAAGGGCGCCGCATCCTCCGCGGTCTCGCCTTCCGGCAGGACCACCCCGCCGACCACCCGTGGGCGCACCCGATCGACGGCCTCGTCGGCTACGTCGACGTCATGAACAAGACGGTCGACCAGGTGATCGACCTCGGTCCGGTGCCCATCCCCGAGGAGTCGGGGAACTTCGACGACCCGGCGGTCACCGGGCCGATGCGGACCACCCTGAAGCCCATCGAGATCACGCAGCCCGAGGGCCCGAGCTTCACCCTCGACGGCAACCTGCTCACCTGGGAGGGCTGGCAGCTGCGGGTCGGGTTCGACGCCCGCGAGGGGCTCACCCTGCACCAGATCGGCTTCCTCGACGCCGGCCGGCTGCGGCCGATCATCCACCGCGCGTCCATCGCCGAGATGGTCGTGCCCTACGCCGACCCCTCCCCGATCCGCTCCTGGCAGAACTACTTCGACACCGGCGAGTACCTCGTCGGCCGCTACGCCAACGCCCTCGAGCTCGGCTGCGACTGCCTCGGCGACATCACCTACATGGACGCCGTCATCGCCGACGAGCGCGGCAACCCGCAGGTGCTGCGCAACGCGATCTGCATGCACGAAGAGGACTTCGGCGTCCTCTGGAAGCACACCGACCTGTGGGCCGGCTCCGCCGAGACCCGCCGGCAGCGCCGCATGGTGATCAGCTTCTTCACCACCATCGGCAACTACGACTACGGCTTCTACTGGTACCTGTACCTCGACGGCACGATCGGCTTCGAGGTCAAGGCCACCGGGGTCGTGTTCACCTCGGCCTACCCGGGCGCCGGCTACCCGTACGCCTCGCAGCTCGCCCCCGGGCTGGGTGCGCCGTTCCACCAGCACCTGTTCAGCGCGCGGCTGGACATGATGGTCGACGGCCCGACGAACACCGTCGAGGAGCTGGAGTTCGTCCGCGTCCCGATGGGTCCGGACAACCCCCGCGGCAACGCCTTCGCGCAGCGCCGGACGACGCTGCACCGGGAGTCCGAGGCCCAGCGGATGGCCGACCAGGGCGTGGGCCGCATCTGGCACATCACCAACCCGGACAGCCGCAACCGGGTGGGCGAGCCCGTCGCCTACGCGCTGCTGCCCGAGGGCCGGCCGGCGCTGCTGGCCGACCCCGGCAGCTCCATCCACCGGCGGGCGACCTTCGCCACCAAGCACCTGTGGGTCACCCGCTACGACCCCGCGGAGCGCTACGCCGCCGGCGACTTCGTCAACCAGCACAAGGGCGGCGCCGGGCTGCCGGCATACGTCGCGGCCGACCGCGAGCTGGAGGCGACCGACCTCGTCGTCTGGCACACCTTCGGCCTGACCCACGTCCCGCGGCCCGAAGACTGGCCGGTGATGCCGGTCGACTACACCGGCTTCACGCTCAAGCCGGTCGGGTTCTTCGACCGGAACCCCACGCTCGACGTCCCGCCGAACGCCAGCGCGCACTGCCGGTCGCGGCCGGCGGGGTCGGCGAACGGCACTGCGGGCGGTGCCGGGGCGGACGGCTGCTGCCATGGGTGAGGTCGCCGACGGGGACACTGGGGTCTCCGACGACGAACGGGAGCCCCGTGCCGAAGCTGGTGGACCGCGAGCAGCGACGTCAGGAGATCCTCGAGGTGACCTGGCGGCTGATGGCCTCGCGCGGGGCGGATGCGGCCACCATGCGGGAGATCGCCCGCGCGGCCGGTTACGCCAACGGTGCCCTGGCGCCGTACTTCGCCAGCAAGGACGAGCTCGTCGAGGCGGCCTACGTCTTCGTCTTCGACCGGACGAACGAGCGCATCCGGGCGGCCGTCGCGGGCAAGCGCGGGCTGGCCGCGCTGCGGGCGTTCCTGGTGGAGGTCCTCCCCGCCACCGAGCTCACCCGGCTCGAGGCGCGGATCGTGCTCCCTTTCTGGAGCCGGACGGTCACCGACGAGCGACTCGCCCGGCTCAACGACGAGGCCATGCGGCGGTGGCGGCATGACCTCGCGGGCCTCGTCGCCCAGGCGCGTGCCGACGGTGACGTCGTCGTCGACACGGCCGACGACGTCGTGGTGGAGCAGCTGCTCGCCCTCGCGCTCGGCCTCCAGGTCCTCGCGCTGCTGCCCGACGCGCCGACGACGCCCGAGCTCCAGCTGGCGATGCTCGACGCCACCCTGGCCGCGCTCGCTCGCTGACCGAGCACCTCCTCCCGCGGCCTCCCGGCCGCCACGCGGCGCGTCGCACCACCCGCTAGCCGGGCACCGGGCGCGCAGCGACCACCGCCGCGCACCGGACGGCCGCCCCGCACCCCCTCGGCGCGGCGCTCCCCCCGCACTGCCCTCCGGAGGCGGATCCCTCCCGACGGCGGCGCGTGTCCCGACCGGCAGGTGGCGCCCGCACCCGGCCGCCGCACGCCGCTCGGCGGACCACCCCCGGACCGACCCGCCGACCAGTTCCCCCGGCCGGCACCCCCGGGGCCCCGGGTCCGAGCCGTCCCCCTCCCGGACGGGCCTGACCCATGCCTGCCGTCGCCCCGCCCGGGGTGACGCCTCGATCCCGGCGCCACGCCCCCCGGGGCACGGCCGCCGGCACCCACCTTCCTTCGGAGCGATCATGGTCCTACCCACGGAGACCGCCGCGACCAGCCGCGAGCGGACCGGCAACCGGCAGCTCAAGCACGGCGCCATCGGCGTCGTCGGCATCCTGTTCTTCGTCCTGTCCGCACAGGCGCCCCTGACCGGCATGGGCGGCGCGCTGCCGCTGGCCATCGGGCTGGGCAACGGCGCAGGCGCGCCGGCTGCCTACCTGGTCGTCGGTGCGATCATCGCCGTCTTCGCCGTCGGCTTCATCGCCATGAGCCGCCACGTGACGGACGGGGGCGCGTTCTACGCCTACATCAGCCGCGGTCTCGGTCGGCGCCTGGGCACGGGTTCCGCCCTGGTGGCGCTGTGGGCGTACAGCACCGTGCAGGCCTGCATGTACGGGCTCTACGGCGCGATCGTCTCCTCGCTGGCCGACACCTACCTGGGCTTCGGCCCGCCGTGGTGGCTGTGCGCCGTCGTCACGATGGCGGTGGTCCAGCTGCTCGGCTCGCTCAACGTCGAGCTCGGCGCCCGCTTCCTCGGGGTGATCGTGGCCGCGGAGCTGGCCATCCTGCTCGCCTTCGCGCTGGCCACCCTGCTCGCCGGCGGCGGACCGCAGGGTCTGAACCCCGGGGCCAGCTTCTCCCCGTCCGCTCTCCTGGCCGGCGCGCCGGGCATCGCCCTGACCTTCGGCATCGCGTCGATGTTCGGCTTCGAGTCGACCGCCATCTACTCGACCGAGGCCCGCGACCCGCAGCGCACGGTGCCGCGGGCGACCTACCTCGCCGTCGGCGTCATCTCCCTCTTCTTCGCCTTCGTCTCCTGGATGGTCGTCAGCCACTACGGGGCCGACCAGGTCGTGCCCGCGGCCGGCGCCGCCCTGGAGTCCGGCGACGGCACCGTCCTGCTGTTCGCCGCCATCGAGGACGAGCTGGGCCCGTGGGTCGGCGAGGTGGGCGGCGTGCTGCTCGCGACGTCGTTGCTGGCCGGCATCCTCGCGTTCCACAACGCCTTCACCCGCTACGTGCACTCGCTCGGCCAGACCGGCACGCTGCCGCCGGTGGTCGCCCGGACCACCCGCCAGGGGGCGCCCTTCGTGGCCAGCGCCGTGCAGACGCTGGTCGCGCTGGCCCTGGTGCTGCCGTTCGCCGTGCTGGGCAAGGACCCGGTCCTCACGCTGTTCGCCTGGTTCAGCGGCGTCGGGGTCCTCGCCCTGCTGGCGCTCTACCTGATGACCTCGGTCTCGGTGGTGGTCTTCTTCCGGCGCACCCGGCTGGACACGCGACCGTGGCAGACGCTGATCGCCCCCTCGCTCGCGATCGTGCTCGTGGCCGGCCTGACCTGGCTGGTGCTCAGCAACTTCACCCTGCTCATCGATGGCTCGATGGCGACCGCGGTGCCGCTGATCCTCTCGGTCCCCGTGGCCCTGCTCCTGGGCGTCGCGCTGGACGTCTACCGCCGTCCCTCCTGGGCGGCCACGGCCGCAGCAGACCCCACGACGGACCACACCCCCGTCGGCTGAGCAGCCGCGCCCGCACGGCGACGCCCGGCCCCTCCCCCGGATCCGGGCGTCGCTGCGCGCCGCTTTCCGGCCGCGGCACGCCTTGTGTCGCACGCCACTCGGGCGTAGCGTCTCCGTCAGTAGAAGAACAGCTTATTCGTTTATCGAACGCCCGTGATCTGGAGATCCCATGGCAGCCAAGCCCTTCGCCTCCTCCGCCGACCTGGGCGTCAAGGAGCAGACCCTCGAGGTGCTCGCCGACGGCGTGTACGCGCTGACCGCCGAGGGCGATCCGAACCTCGGCGCCATCGAGGGTGAGGACTTCCTCGTCTGCTTCGAGGCCCTGGCCACGCCGGTGGCCGCCCGGCGGTGGCTGGCCAAGCTGCGGGAGCACACCGACAAGCCGGTCCGGTACCTGGTGCTCAGCCACTACCACGCGGTGCGCGTGCTGGGCGCCAGCGCCTTCGACGCCGAGGTGATCGTCAGCTCCGAGCAGACCAAGCGGCTGATCGAGGAGCGCGGCCAGCAGGACTGGGAGAGCGAGTACGGCCGCATGCCGCGGTTGTTCGAGGAGCCGGAATCCATCCCCGGCCTGACCTGGCCGACGATGACCTTCCGCGACAAGCTCACCATCGAGCTGGGCGGCGACCGCGGCGAGCTGGTCCTGGAGTTCCTCGGCCGGGGCCACACCGAGGGCGACATCGTCGCCTGGCTGCCCAAGCAGGAGATCCTCTTCGCCGGCGACCTGGTCGAGTCACAGGCGGCCCTCTACACGGGCGACGCGTTCCACTTCGACTGGGCCGGCGGCACCCTGGACCGGGTCAAGGCCCTCGGCGCGCGGCAGCTGGTCGGCGGCCGGGGCCGGATCGCCCGTGGCCGCGACGAGGTCGACGCCGCCGTCGAGCAGACCCGCGACTTCCTGCTCACGATGCAGCGCACCGTGGGCGACGTCCACCGCGCCGGCGGCACCCTGAAGCAGGCCTTCGAGGCCACCCACGCGGCGCTGGCCCCCAAGTACGGCCGGTGGCCGATCTTCGAGCACTGCCTGCCCTTCGACGTCTCCCGGCTGTGGGACGAGTTCTCCGGTGTCGAGCGCCCCGTCATCTGGACCGCCGAGCGCGACCGCGCCGTGTGGGACCAGCTCCAGGGCTGACCGGTCCCGGCTCCCGAGGAGATCCCCATGACCACTCCCGTCCCCGGACCGCCGGTGCTGGTGCTGGGCGCCGGCCCGGTCGGCCAGACCGCCGCGCTCCTGCTCGCCCGCTGGGGTCTGCGCGTCGTCGTGCTCGACGCGCGGCCCGAGCGCGACCCGATCGGCAGCAAGGCGATCTGCCAGCAGCGTGACGTGCTCGACGTGTGGGACGCCGTCGGCGTCGGCGCCGAGATCGCCCGCCGGGGGGTGACCTGGACGACCGCCCGGACCTTCCACCGCGACGCCGAGCTGTTCTCCTTCACCTTCGCCGACCGTGGCCGATCCCCCTTCCCCCCGTTCGTCAACGTGTCGCAGTGCGAGACCGAGGCGCTGCTCGACGAGCGCATCGCCGCCTCGCCGCTGATCGACGTCCGGTGGGGTCACCGGGTGACCGGCCTGCACCAGGACGGCACCGGGGTGACGGTGGCCTGCCGGACCGAGGACGGCGAGGTGCTCGTCACCGGCTCGCACGCCGTGGCCTGCCCCGGCCCGCGCGGCGACGCCCTGCGCTCGATGCTCGGGCTCACCTTCCCCGGGGAGTCGTTCGAGGACTCCTTCCTCATCTGCGACATCCGCACCGACCTGCCCGGCTGGGAGACCGAGCGGCGGTTCTACTTCGACCCCGAGTGGAACCCCGGCCGGCAGGTCCTCATCCACCCCTGCCCGGACTCGACGTTCCGCATCGACTGGCAGGTGCCACAGGACTTCGACCTCGCCACCGAGGAGGCCTCGGGCGGCCTCGACCGGCGGATCCGCCAGGTCATCGGGGACCGGCCCTACGAGATCGTGTGGAAGTCGGTCTACCGCTTCCACTCCCGGGTGGTCGACCGCATGCGGGTCGGGCGGGTGCTGGTCGCCGGCGACGCGGCGCACCTGGTCTCGCCCTTCGGCGCGCGCGGGCTGAACTCGGGGGTCCTCGACGCCGAGAACGCCGCCTGGAAGATCGCCTTCGTCCGCCGTGGCTGGGCTCCGGAGGGGCTCCTGGAGAGCTATCACGACGAGCGGCACGCCGCGGCGGTGGAGAACATCGACGTCACCACGGCGACGATGCGTTTCCTGGTGCCCCGCGACGAGGCCGAGGCCCGCCACCGGCTCGACGTCCTCGAGCGGGCGGCCGGTGACCCCGCGGCCCGTGCGCAGGTCGACTCCGGCCGGCTGGCCGAGCCCTTCTGGTACGTCGACTCGCCGCTCACCACCCCTGACCCGGCGCGCCCGTTCCCCGGCCGGCCCGCGCGCGGCGACGTCCCCGTCCCGGCGCCCGGGGTGCTCGTCCCCGACTGCCCGGTGACGGTGGCCGGCCGACCCGACCTGGTCCGGCTCCGCCAGCTCGCCCGGGAAGGCGTCACCGTCCTGCTCGGCGACGACGCAGACGCGCCGGCGCTGCCCGACCTCGGCGACCTGCCGGTGACCGTCCACCGCATGACCGATCTCGACCCCGGCGGCCTGCTGCGCAAGGCCCTCGGTGCACACCCCGGCGAGGTGTGGGTGCTGCGCCCGGACGCCCACGTCGCCGCCGTGCTCACCGACCCGGCCGACCGAGGCACCGCGGTGGCCCGGCTGCTGGCCCGCCCGCTCCCCGCTCCCGTTCCCGCCTGATCCCCGAAGGAGTACCCCATGGCGTTCTACCGGCAGGTGGGCCAGGTCCCACCGAAGCGGCACACCCGGTTCCGCCGTCCCGACGGCGGCCTGTACTACGAGGAACTGGTCGGCGAGGAGGGCTTCTCCTCCGACTCCTCGCTGCTCTACCACCGCGGCGTCCCGTCGGCCATCGTCGACGCCCGCCCCTGGGAGCTGCCCGACCAGACGCTGACCCCCAACGCCCCCCTGGTGCCCCGCCACCTGAAGCTGCACGACCTCTTCCCCGGCGAGGAGCACAAGGCCACCGACCCGGTCACCGGCCGCCGGCTGGTCCTCGGCAACGGCGACGTGCGGATCTCCTACGCCGTCTCCTCGGCGACCTCGCCGTACTACCGGAACGCCACCGGCGACGAGTGCGTCTACGTCGAGCGCGGCACCGCCACGGTGGAGACGGTGTTCGGCTCCCTCGACGTGGGACCGGGCGACTACGTGGTCCTCCCGCGGACCACCACCCACCGCTGGATCCCGACCGGCGAGGAGCCGGTGCGCACCTATGCGATCGAGGCCAACAGCCACATCGCGCCGCCCAAGCGCTACCTCTCCCGCTACGGCCAGTTCCTCGAGCACGCCCCCTACTGCGAGCGCGACCTGCGCGGCCCCGCCGAGCCGCTGCTGGCCGACGGCAGCGACGTCGAGGTCTACGTCAAGCACCGCGGCGCCGGCCCGGGGGGCCTCGCCGGCACGATCCACGTCGTCCCGGAGCACCCGTTCGACGTCGTGGGCTGGGACGGCTGCCTCTACCCCTACGTCTTCAACGTCGCCGACTTCGAGCCGATCACCGGCCGGGTGCACCAGCCGCCGCCGGTGCACCAGGTGTTCGAGGGTTCCAACTTCGTCATCTGCAACTTCGTGCCGCGGAAGGTGGACTACCACCCCGAGGCGGTGCCGGTGCCCTACTACCACTCCAACGTCGACTCCGACGAGGTCATGTTCTACGTCGACGGCGACTACGAGGCCCGCAAGGGCTCGGGCATCGGCAAGGGTTCGATCAGCCTGCACCCGGGCGGGCACAGCCACGGCCCGCAGCCCGGCGCCGTCGAGCGCTCCCTCGGTGTCGAGTTCTTCGACGAGCTCGCCGTCATGGTCGACACGTTCCGCCCGCTCGACCTCGGCGAGGGCGGCACCGCCGTCGACGACGGCAAGTACGCGTGGTCCTGGTCGGGACGGGGGCCGTCGGCGTGACGGCCCCGGTGCACCCGCCCGCCCCGGCACCGGCGACGACGCCGCTGTTCGACGGCCTGTTCGACGACGCCGCACTGTTCCCACCCGGGAACGCGCCGATGCCGGCGGCCGTTCCGCAGCACCGCGCGCTGCGCGACCGCCTCGGTGGACTGGTCGGGCCGTTCGTGGTCCCCGCGGCCCGGCTCGACGAGCTGGTGGCCGAGGTCGGCGACGGACCCGCCGTCGACGTCTCGCTGATCGCGGCGGCCGGTGACCTCCCGGCCGCCGCCGCCCGGGTCGCCGCCGAGCCGCGCCTGGCGCTGGCTGCGGTCGAGGTGCCGGTGACGCCCGACGCCGCGGCCGCCGCCGAGGCGCTGCGCGCCCTGGACGACGTCCTCCCCGAAGGGGTGCCCGCGGCGCTGGAGCTGCCGCGGACCACCGCCCGCGACGCCGTCCTCGACGTGCTGGCCGGCACCCGCTATCGGGCCAAGCTGCGCACCGGTGGCGTGTCGGCGGAGCTGTTCCCCTCCTCCGCCGAGCTGGCCGACAGCCTGCAGGCGTGCATCGCGCGGAGCGTGCCGTTCAAGTGCACCGCCGGCCTGCACCACGCCGTGCGGCACACCGCCCCGGCGACCGGCTTCGCGCACCACGGCTTCCTCAACGTGCTGCTGGCCGTCTCCGCGCTCAGCTCGGGGGCCCCGGCGGCCGTGGCGGCGGACTGGCTCGGCGAGACCGACCCGGGCACGGTCGCCTCGGCCGTGCGCACCTGGCCGGCCGACCGGGTGCACCGGGTGCGGTCGCTGTTCACCTCCTTCGGCACGTGCAGCGTGACCGAGCCCGTCGAGGACCTGGTGGCGCTCGGCCTGCTGGCCGCCCCGGAACGGACCCTGGCATGAGCGCCACCTGGTTGGAGCTCCCCGACGGCACGGGCTTCGGGCCGGAGAACCTGCCCTACGGCGTCTTCTCCACCGAGCCCGACGGCCCCCGCCGGATCGGTGTCGCCATCGGCGACTCCGTCCTCGACGTCTCCCGGCTGGACGTCCCCGCCGCCGACGCGCTCGCCGCACCGACGCTCAACGCGCTCATGAGCCGGGGGCGGGAGACCTGGAACGCACTGCGCGACCGGCTGCAGGAGCTGCTCGCGGACCCGGCGCACCGGGGCGCCGTCGAGCCGCACCTGCTGCCGCGCGCGGAGGTGACGCTGCACCTGCCGTTCGACGTCGCCGACTACGTCGACTTCTACAGCTCCCAGCACCACGCGGAGAACCTCGGCCGGATGTTCCGGCCGGACTCGCCGCCGCTGACCCCCAACTGGAAGCACCTGCCCATCGGCTACCACGGCCGCGCCGGGACGGTGCAGGTCTCCGGCACCCCGGTCGTGCGGCCCAGCGGGCAGCGCAAGGCCCCGACCGACGAGGCGCCCACGTTCGGGCCCTCGCAGCGGCTGGACATCGAGGCGGAGGTGGGGTTCGTCGTCGGCGCCCCCTCGTCGCTCGGCCGGCCGGTGCCGCTGGGCGCCTTCCCGGAGCACGTCTTCGGCGTCTGCCTGGTCAACGACTGGTCGGCCCGGGACCTGCAGGCGTGGGAGTACGTGCCCCTGGGGCCGTTCCTCGGCAAGTCCTTCCTCACCTCGGTCTCGCCGTGGGTCGTGCCCCTCGCCGCGCTGGAGGCGGCCCGGGTCTCCCCGCCCCCGCGCGATCCGCGGCCGCTCCCCTACCTGGACGACACCACCGAGGAGCACTGGGGACTGGACATCGCCATCGAGGTGCGGCTCAACGGCCAGCTGGTGTCCTGCCCGCCGTTCGGCCTCATGTACTGGACCCCCGCCCAGCAGCTGGCGCACATGACGGTCAACGGCGCGAGCCTGCGCACCGGCGACCTGTTCGCCTCGGGCACCGTGTCCGGCCCGGCCGAGGACCAGCGCGGCTCGTTCATCGAGCTGTCCTGGGGCGGGAAGCAGCCGGTGCAGCTGCCCGACGGCACCAGCCGCACCTTTCTCGAGGACGGCGACGTCGTCACCCTCACCGCCACCGCGCCGGGAACCGGCGGTCGCCGGATCTCCTTCGGCGAGGTCACCGGCCGGGTCGAACCCGTGCCCGCGCCGTGAGCACCACCGTCCCGACCGCCGGCGACCCGTTCGGCACCGCCCCAGCCCCCCACCCCGGAGGACGACGATGACCACCCCGACCGTGACCGAGCCCGTTACGACCACGCCGGAGACCCCGACGTGCGAGAGCCTGCTGGCCGCCGTCGTCGATCCCGGTGGCCGGGAGATCCTGGATCCCGCGACCGGCGAGGTCGTCGGCCGCGCCCCGGAGCAGTCCGTCGCGGACCTCGACGACGCCGTCGCCCGTGCCCGCGCCGCCCAGCCGGCGTGGGCGGCCCGCACCGACGCGGAGCGCATCGAGCTGCTGCTGCGTGCCGCGGACGCGGTCGAGGCGTACGCGGAGCCGCTCGCCGAGCTGCTCTCCCGCGAGCAGGGCAAGCCGCTCAACGGTCCCAACGCCCGGTTCGAGGTCGGCGCCTGCGCGGCCTGGCTGCGCGCCACCGCTGCCACCGAGCTGCCGGTCGAGACAGTGGTCGACGACGGCGAGGTGCACGCGGAGCTGCACTACCGCCCGGTCGGTGTCGTCGGCGCCATCGGACCGTGGAACTGGCCGATGATGATCACCGTCTGGCAGGTCGCGCCCGCCCTGCGGATGGGCAACACCGTGGTGGTCAAGCCCTCGGAGTACACGCCGCTGAGCGTGCTGGCCCTCGTCCACGTGCTCAGCGGGGTGCTGCCCGCCGACGTGCTCTCCGTCGTGGCCGGGGGGCGGGAGATCGGGGCCCGCCTGTCCAGCCACCCCGACGTCGACAAGCTGATGTTCACCGGCTCGACCGCCACCGGGCAGGCGATCATCAAGAGCTCGGCGGACACGGTGAAGCGGCTGACCCTCGAGCTCGGCGGCAACGACGCCGGCATCGTGCTGCCCGACGTCGACCCCCGCGCCATCGCCGAGGGCCTGTTCTGGGGCGCGTTCATCAACACCGGGCAGACCTGCGCCGCGCTCAAGCGGCTCTACGTGCACACCGACGTCTACGACGAGGTCGTCGCCGCGCTGGTCGACGTGGCGAAGGCGATGCCCATGGGCCGGGGCCTGGACGAGCAGAACGTGCTGGGCCCGCTGCAGAACCGCGCGCAGTTCGACATCGTCGCCCGGCTGGTCGAGGCGGCGCGGGACTCCGGCGCGACGGTGCTCCTCGGTGGGGACCCCGACCCCGACGCGGCCGGGTACTTCTACCCGACCACGATCGTCACCGACGTGGCCGACGACAACCCGCTGGTGGCGGAGGAGCAGTTCGGCCCGGCGCTGCCGATCATCCGGTACGAGGACGTCGACCAGGCGGTGGCGATGGCCAACCGGCTCGACGTCGGCCTGGGCGCCTCGGTGTGGAGCAGTGACCGGGCAGCGGCGCGCGCCGTGGCGGCGCGGCTGCAGGCCGGCACCGTCTGGATCAACTCGCACGGCACCGTGCACCCGATGATCCCCTTCGGCGGGGTCAAGAAGTCCGGCTACGGGCTCGAGTTCGGGGTGGAGGGGCTGAAGGCGGTCGCGGTTCCGCAGGTCATCAACGGCTGAGCCCGGGTCCCGGTTCGCGCCGCCGCTGCCCCGGCATCCCCCACGGGTGCCGGGGCAGCGGCGTCCTCCGCGCGGGTCAGCGGAGCGCGGCGCCGACCTTCTCGGCCGCCTCGACGACGGCGCGCCCGATCCGGGCCACGTCGGCGGTGTCGTCGACGAAGACCACGGCGAGCGCCGCTCGCTGCCCGCCGTCGGGGCCCACCACGGGCGCGGCGATCGATCGCAGGCCGGGGATCACCTCGCCGTGCGAGGAGGCCCAGCCGACCCGCCGGGCCTCCCGCAGCGCGTCGCGGTCGTCGGGGGCGGGGGGCTCGGGCATGAGCAGCGCCAGCCCGGGCGCTCCCCGGCCGACGGGGTGGCGGGTGCCGGGCCGGTACACCACGTGCGCGGACGCGTCCTGCGGCTCGACGGTGGCCACCGTGACCGCCTCGTCGCCGGTCCGGACGACGAGGAAGGCGGTCATGGCCAGTTCCGCCACGAGCGCGTTGAGCCGCGGCAGGGCGGCGGTCTGGAGGTCGCTGCGCACACCGCGCGCCAGGCCGGCCATCCCCAGCCCCAGCCAGTACCGGCCGACCGCGTCGCGCTCGACGAGCTGGTGGTCCTCGAGCGTCCGGAGCAGGCGGTAGGTGATGGACCGGTGCAGACCGAGCGCCTGCCCGATGTCGGCGATCGGCTGGGGACTGCCGGTGGCAGCCAGGTGCTCGAGGATGCGGATGCCGCGGTCGAGCGTCTGTGACTGCGGCGCGCTCGCGCCCTCGCCGTCCGACATCGTCGTCCTTCCGAGCGTGATCGGTACCGCCACCAGCCTACGGTCGCCCGCCGCGGCCACCCGCACCCCGGCTGAGTCGCCGCTCCGTCATCACGGCCGCCGACCGTCCGCCGGTGGCGTCGTTCCGGCCGTGGACATGCCACCGGCCCGGCTCTGCCGAGCAGAGCCGGGCCGGTGGGCGAGCCGTGCTGGCCGAGGAGGTCTCCCGCCGACCGGGATCGGGCGCTCCTGCCCTCAGGCGGGAGAAGGCGTCCGATTCAGCGGAAGTCCTCCTGGCCGTTCATCTCAGCTGCAGCCGCTGGTGGAGCCGCAGCCCTCGCAGACGTAGCAGCTGCCGGCCGGGCGCATCTTCGTGCCGCAGGTCATGCACAGCGGCGCGTCGGTGGCGGTGCCGGTGACCAGCTCGAGGAGCTCGGCCGAGGAGTGCGCCTCCTTGACCGACTTCGGACCCTCCGGGGTGACCTTCTCCTTGGCCGGAGCGCTCTCGATCGGCGCGGAGCCGCGCAGCTGCTCCAGGTCGACCTCCTCCTCCTCGACGACCGCGGCGGTCGAGGCAGAGGTGTCGTACCCGGCCACCTGGGCCGCGCGCTCCTCGGCCGTGAAGATGCCGAGCCCGGCCCGCTTCTCGACCGGCAGGTGGTCCAGCGCCAGGCGACGGAAGATGTAGTCCATCACCGACTGGGCGATCCGGATGTCCGGGTCGTCGGTCATGCCGGCCGGCTCGAAGCGCATGTTGGTGAACTTCTGGATGTAGGTCTCCAGCGGAACACCGTGCTGCAGCGCGATGGACAGCGAGATGGAGAAGGCGTCCATCACGCCGGCGAGGGTCGACCCCTGCTTGCCGAGCTTCAGGAAGACCTCACCGAGGCTGCCGTCCTCGTACATCCCGGCGGTCATGTAGCCCTCGGCCCCGGCGACGCTGAACGAGGTGGTGACGCTCGTCCGCTTCTTCGGCAGCCGCTTGCGCACCGGGTGCGCCAGCGCGGCCGGCGCCGTCGCCTCGGCCTTCACCTCGTCCTTGGTGCCGTCGTTCTTGCCCTTGCCGCCGGACAGCGGCTGGCCGACCTTGCAGTTGTCGCGGTAGATCGCCAGCGCCTTGAGACCCATCTTCCAGCCCTGGAAGTAGATCGTCTCGACGTCCTCGACGGTCGCCGTCTCCGGCATGTTGACCGTCTTGCTGATCGCGCCGGAGATGAAGGGCTGGACCGCGGCCATCATGCGGACGTGGCCCATCGGGGAGATGGCCCGCTCACCCATGGCGCAGTCGAACACCTCGTAGTGCTCCGGGCGCAGGCTCGGGGCATCGACGACGTGGCCGTGCTCGGCGATGTACTCGACGATCGCCTCGATCTGCTCCTCCTGGTAGCCCAGGCTCCGCAGCGCCCGCGGCACCGTCTGGTTGACGATCTGCATGGAGCCGCCGCCGACCAGCTTCTTGAACTTGACCAGCGAGAAGTCCGGCTCGATGCCGGTCGTGTCGCAGTCCATCATGAAACCGATCGTGCCGGTGGGGGCCAGCACCGAGGCCTGGGCGTTGCGCCAGCCGTTCTCGGCGCCGATCTCCAGGCACTCCTGCCACTGCTGGGTGGCGACCTTCAGCACGTCGGCGTCGTCGGCGCCCACCGGGCGGATCGCGTCGTTGGCCGCGGCGTGCTTGCGCATGACCCGGGCGTGCGCGTCGGCGTTGCGGGCGAAGCCCTCGTAGGCCCCCACGATGCCGGCGAGCTCGGCCGAGCGCCGGTAGGCGGTGCCGGTCATCAGCGAGGTGATCGCCGCGGCCAGCGTCTGGCCACCGCGCGAGTCGTAGGCGTGGCCGGTCGCCATGAGCAGGGCGCCCAGGTTGGCGTAGCCGATGCCCAGCTGCCGGTAGGCGCGGGTCGTCTCGCCGATCGGCTCGGTCGGGAAGTCGGCGAAGCAGATCGAGATGTCCATCGCGGTGATGACCAACTCGACGGCCTTCACGAAGTTCTTGGCGTCGAACGTGCCGTCGTCCTTGAGGAACTTCATGAGGTTCAGCGACGCCAGGTTGCACGAGCTGTTGTCCAGGCTCATGTACTCCGAGCACGGGTTGGACGCGTTGATGCGGCCGGTCTCGGGGTTGGTGTGCCAGTCGTTGATCGTGTCGTCGTACTGGATGCCCGGGTCGGCGCACTCCCAGGCGGCCTGGGTGACCTTGCGGAACAGCGACTTGGCGTCGACGGTCTCGATGACCGAGCCGTCGAGGCGGGCCCGCAGGCCGAACTCGTCGCCCTCCTCCACCGCGCGCATGAACTCGTCGGAGACGCGGACCGAGTTGTTGGCGTTCTGGTACTGGACGCTGGTGATGTCCTTGCCACCGAGGTCCATGTCGTACCCGGCGTCGCGCAGCGCGCGGATCTTGTCCTCCTCGCGCGCCTTGGTCTCGATGAACTCCTCGATGTCGGGGTGGTCGATGTCGAGGACGACCATCTTCGCCGCGCGGCGGGTGGCGCCACCGGACTTGATGGTCCCGGCGGAGGCGTCGGCGCCGCGCATGAAGCTGACCGGGCCGGAGGCCGTGCCGCCGGAGGAGAGCAGCTCCTTGGAGGAGCGGATGCGGGAGAGGTTCAGGCCGGCACCGGAGCCGCCCTTGAAGATCAGGCCCTCCTCGCGGTACCAGTTCAGGATCGAGTCCATCTCGTCGTCGACGGCGAGGATGAAGCAGGCGCTGACCTGCTGCGGCGCGTTCGTGCCGACGTTGAACCAGACCGGCGAGTTGAAGCTGAAGTACTGGTGCAGCAGCATCCAGGTCAGCTCGTGCTCGAAGACCTCGGCGTCGCCCTCGGTGGCGAAGTAGCCGTGCTCGCGGCCGGCCTCGGTGTAGGTGAGCACCACGCGGTCGATGAGCTGGCGCAGGCTGGTCTCGCGCTGCGGGGTGCCGACGGCGCCGCGGAAGTACTTCGTGGTGACGATGTTGGTGGCGTTGATGCTCCACTCGGCCGGGAACTCGACACCGCGCTGCTCGAAGTTGATCGAGCCGTCCCGCCAGTTGGTCATGACGACGTCACGACGCTCCCAGGTCACCTCGTCGTACGGGTGCACACCAGCGGTGGTGAAGACGCGCTTGATCTTGAGGCCCTTGGCCCGGCTGGGAGTCTTGGCGCTGCGGCGGGGGCGGGCGCCGGCCACGCGGTCGTCGGTCTCGGTCATGGTGTGGAGCTCTCCCTGGTCGTGTGTCGCGTGGTGCTTCGCGGGGCTGCGCGGTGGTGCTGCGCGGTGGTGGATCGGGGGCTGGGGAAGAGCCGCGATCGGTAACTGCTCGAACTGCTGTCTATCGGGTGGCACCGACAGTTCTCAGGTGCCGGCGCCGGTGCCGGACGGAACGGGTCGCCGGGGCTCGGGCGGGCCCGTCTCCCCCGGCGGCGCGGCGGGCTGCCGGGCCTTCAGCTCGGCGATCTCCCGCTCGAAGTCGGCCACCGAGGTGAAGGAGCGGTAGACGCTGGCGAACCGGAGGTAGGCCACCTCGTCCAGCTCGCGCAGCGGGCCGAGGATGGCCAGGCCGACCTCGTGGCTCGGCACCTCCGCCGCGCCACTGGCGCGGATGGCGTCCTCCACCTGCTGGGCGAGGAGCTTGAGCTGGCCCTCGTCGACCGGCCGGCCCTGGCAGGCCCGCCGGACGCCGGCAACCACCTTGCTGCGGTTGAACGGCTCGCTGACGCCGTTGCGCTTGACGACGGCGAGCACCGCCTCCTCGACGGTGGTGAACCGCCGCCCGCACGCAGGACAGGAGCGACGACGCCGGGTGGTGGCGCCCTCGTCGGCCTCCCGCGAGTCGATGACCCGACTGTCGGCGTTGTGGCAGAACGGGCAACGCACGGTGGTTCACCTCCCTTCGCGCCGCGCCCGCCACCGGCCGGCTGTGCACTCCCCTGGGGACATCCGGTGGATGCGCCGGGGACAACCTGAGGACCAGCCTGTGGACGGGCTTACAGCTCTGTAACTACTAGATGTAGGGGAACCCTAGGACGGGCCACACAAGATGTGCAAGTGATCGTTCCGTCGGCGTGTTCCGCCCCGACACTGCGGTGCGCAGGCGGAACAGCGGTCCCCAGCTGTCACAGGACACGCCGCGACGACGCGCCGAACTCCGTGCCCGACGCTCCCCGGAGAGGGTGCCGAGCGCGGCGACACACCGCAGGAACGACCCGGGGACGCTCGCCCCGGCAAGGCTGTGCGCTCATGCGCGGTTCCGACCCGCAGAACCACGCGCCGGCCGCACACCGATCGGCGAACTGGGCGGTCCGCACCCGGCCACGGGCGACCCGGCGGGCACGCGACGGCGGCGCCGAGCACCCCCACGGGGTCGACGCGGCGAGGGCCGCCGAACGACGATCAGACGCTGACCGCGCCGCCCACCCGGGGCCGCCGCGAGTGCGGGATCTGGTCACTCAACCGCATCGGGCGGGTCAGGAGATCCTGGTCGACGTCGGCCGGCGGGGTCCAGCCGCTCGCCGTGGAGCGGGTCTCGACCGTGCTCGCGGAGCGGGCCGCGGGCACCGACCAGCCACCGCCCCGCGGTCGGTCCTCACGGGTCGGGGACTGCGCGTCCGGCGCGCTCTCGACGACGGCCGGGAAGAGGTCGGTGTCGGCGGCGCGGTGCCGGCCCACGACCGGGCCGGACTCGGTGGCCGGAGCGCGGTGCCGACCCGGAGGAGGCACCGGCACCGAGGACGCCGGCGCGGCCTGCACGGGGTCGCTCTCCGGCGCGCGCCGGCGACCGCCCGGCCGCTGGGCACCGGTCCGCGGCTCACAGCGGTCGCGCAG
This sequence comes from Blastococcus sp. SYSU DS0753, assembly GCF_054051175.1. Classification (NCBI taxonomy): domain Bacteria; kingdom Bacillati; phylum Actinomycetota; class Actinomycetes; order Geodermatophilales; family Geodermatophilaceae; genus Blastococcus; species Blastococcus sp. SYSU DS0753. The sequence goes on from NZ_JBJHAT010000002.1 coordinate 260,113, forward strand.
CAGCGGCAGGCTGGCGGTCGCCTCGACATCGGTCGACGGACCGTCCCGGAGCGGTGCCGCGGACGGGGAGGCGGGCATCGCCTGCGTCACCGGGGACACCTCGACGACCGGCGACTCCGGGAGCCGCACATCCCCCAGGTCGATCCAGAGCGCCTGCTCTTCGCCTCCGGTGACGACCCGCACCCACATCTGGCACGCGCCGGAGTCGTCGTGTCGCCACCCCAACAGCTCCCCCGCACACCAGGCACCCGCCTGGTGGACCTCGACGGCCTGGGGACGAGTGGTGAACACGGCGGCGCGGTTCTCCATGACGCTGGACACGGACGTACCGTAGGTGGCCGACCAGCACGCACGGTGAACATGCCTGTACTGAGGGTTGACGAAGTCGCCGAGCCGCGTTGTGAACACCTTGCCCTGGCGCGCAGGCACCGAGCCCTGCGGGGCCGTCAGGGCAGGACGAGGACCTGACCAGGCGAGATGGCCGCGGAGCCGAGCCCGTTCAGCCGCTGGATGTCGACGACGACGTCGCGGACATCGCGCCCGTCGGCGACCGTGCCGGCGATGGACCAGAGCGTGTCACCCGGCTCGACGATCACATTGGTCGTCCCCATGAGCTCCAATCCGCCACCCGCATCCCCGAGGACGGCGCTGCCGAGGACGATCACGCCCGCGGCGAGGAGGAGGGTGAGGACCACGAGCACGCGACGGCCGCGCGACGTCAACCGGAGCGGCGGCTGCTCCACCCGCCCCCGACACCCCCGGCCGGGCGACCGCCCCACCGTCGCCCGCGGGCCGCTCGTCCTGCCGCGAGCCGGCGCGGGCTGGAGTTCGGACATCTCCGCGTAGGAGCGAGGTGGCGGGAGCACCCGGAGATGCCGGGCGGGTGGCGGACCGGCGCGCCGCTCCCCCGGGTCGACCGGCACCTGGCCGCGGACCCGCAGTGCCGTGCTGCTCGTCATGTGTTCAGCCCTCCTGGCCGGCACCCGCCGGACCCGAACGTGTGTTCGATTCGAACGCCTGTCCGATGTCTACCGGATGGGACCGACACTTGGGGAGCGACACGGGAAAGTTTCGAACACCTGTTTGAAGTGGCCGCCGATCGGCGCTACCGTTCCTCCGACGACGAGGGTCGAGAGCTGCGCGGGCAGCCGGCGAGGAGGAGACGTGGCGGACTCGAGCAGGACGTCCGGCAACCGGGGCGGCACCGCGGGCGTGGCCCCGGGGACGGCGGACGGTTCGGCGTCGGTACGGGCCTTTCCCGACCGCGCGGCCGATGGGGACGGGCTCACCCAGCGGCAGCGGCGGGTGCTCGAGGTGATCCGCGACTCCATCGACCGGCGCGGCTACCCCCCGTCGGTGCGTGAGATCGGCGAGGCCGTCGGGCTGTCCTCGGCGTCCTCGGTCGCGCACCAGCTCTCGGTGCTGCAGAAGAAGGGCTGGCTGCGGCGCGACCCCAACCGGCCGCGCGCCCTGGACGTGCGACTGCCCGGGGATGCCGGCCGGGCCACCGCCGCACCGGTCGAACCCCCCGTGGTCGGCGACGGCGCGCAGGCCGCCGCGCCCGCCTATGTCCCGCTCGTGGGCCGGATCGCCGCCGGTGGCCCGGTGCTCGCCGAGCAGGCGGTGGAGGACGTCTTCCCGCTGCCGCGCGAGCTGGTCGGCGAGGGAACCGTCTTCATGCTCAAGGTGGCCGGCGACTCGATGGTCGAGGCCGCCATCTGCGACGGCGACTGGGTCGTCGTCCGCCAGCAGCCGACCGCCGAGAACGGGGAGATCGTGGCGGCGATGATCGACGGCGAGGCGACGGTGAAGACCTACAAGCGCCGGGACGGTCACGTGTGGCTACTGCCGCACAACCCGGCCTACGAACCGATTCCCGGAGACGAGGCGACGATCCTCGGGCGGGTGGTGTCGGTCCTGCGCCGGGTCTGAGGGTCAGGTCCGGCGGCGCAGTTTCCCGCCCACCCAGATCACGAGAGTGGCGACGACGGCGGCGATCAGCGCCGAGGCGATCGGCGAGCGGTCCGAGCGGGTGAGTTCCGCGAAGGACGGCAGCGGGTCCTCCGCGGGAGTCGGGCTCGCGGCGGGCAGGGGAACCACGGTGACGGCGCTGGGCAGGCCCTCGCTCGCGACCACGAGCGCCCGGTTGTCGGCGGAGAAGCTGACGGCCTCGCCCTGCGGCGACTCGGGGAGCGCCACCCGCACCGGTTCGCCGGCCAGCGCACCGGGCACGTCCGAACCGGACAGCGGCCACACGTAGGCGTCCGTGTAGGTGCGCAGCGCCAGTGCGCTCCCGTCGCCGGCAACGGCACCTCCGGTGATCAGCAACTGCCCCGCACGACCCACGGGGCCACCCGGGGTTCCGGTGAGGGTGACGTTGACCGTGCCCACCCGCTCCATTGGCACAGTGCCGCCGTCGACGAGCGCGGCGGCGGGCCGGTAGACCCCGCTGGAGCCGAGCACTTCCTTGGTCACGAGGTACGGCGTTCCGTCCGGGGCCAGGAGCAGCGCCTCGGCGTCGTGCGCGCCGTCGGGGTAGGTCAGCCGATGCAGCGCTGCCGCGCCGTCGGGCCGGAGGACATGCAGCGCGACGGTGGCACGGCTCGTGCCGTTGTCACCGGTGTCGGCGATCCAGACGCTCCCGTCCGAGCCGACGCCGAGGTCTTCGGGGTCGAAGGGGTCCGCGGCCCCGGCCTGCACGTCGACCACCGCACAGGCGGCATCGAGCCCGAGGACTTCGACCCGGTCACCGCCGTCGTTGAGGGCGAGCATCTGCTCTCCTACCACCACCAGGCCGGACAGCTCGGCGAGTCGGGGGTCCGTGATGGCGCACCGGACCTCCGGCGCCGGCTCCTCCGCCGACGCGGACGCGGGGACGAGCACGGCCAGGGCGCCGGTCAGGGCGCTCGCGACGACGAGCCGACGCCGCCGGGCGCGGCTAGGAACTCGCTTGGCCTGCTCGGGCACGTACCAAGCGTGACAGAACCATCGCGTCCAGTGCATGAACCACGCCCAGGAGGACGATCCCGACAGCGGCGCCCACGACCGCGTCGGTGACCCAGTGGAAGTCCAGCGACACCATCGCCGCGCCAGTGGCGACCGGCCCGACGACGCTCAGCCACCAGAAGGTCCGCTGTACCGCCGGCGGGAGCCCGTACTCGACCGCCTGCCAGCGGGCCACCCCCCACATGAGCACTGCGTTGGCGACGTGACCGGAGGGGAACGAGGCGCCGTCGGCGTGGAAGAAGTAGGAGCCCGGGAACGCCGGCGCCGTCCGCCCGATCCCGTGCTTGATCGCGTACACCCCGGCGGTCAGCACCCCGAGCGCCAGCAGCACGCGGAGGGCCGGCATCCAGGTGCCGCGCCGCCACAGCAGGTAGCCGACCAGGCCGGCGAGGACGACGAGGATGGTCACGCGCCCGCCGAGCTGCGTGACCACCCACACCGCCGGGTAGCCCGGCGTGTCCCGCAGGCCCCAGTCGCTGACGATCTCCGACACCCGGAGGTCCATCCGCTCCGACGGCCCGTGGCGGAGCAGGTCGGCGGTGATGAGGACGCCGACCAGCAGCGCCACGGCGACCAGCCACCACGGCGGCCGGCCGGGCGGGACCACGGGGGCGGCGCGCGGTGACTCGGCCACTCGCACCGCGCCCCTGGTCACGCCGCCACCGTACCGGCCCGTGACCGGATCGTGATCCGAGCCGATCGACCGCCCCAGCTCAGCCCACCGGGACCGCGAACTCCTCGAGCACCGCGGCGAGGGCGCCGTCCACCCGCGCGGTGAGCCGTGTGCCGCCGTCCTCGTGCCGCTCGCCGAGCACCTCGCCGTCCCGGTGCACCCGGGCCACGAGATCACCGCGCTCGTAGGGCACGAGCACGTCGACCTCGACGTCGGGGTGCGGCAGCCGCTCGGCCACCAGCTTGCGGAGGGCGTCGATGCCGACGCCGGTGCGGGCCGAGACCCAGACCGCGCCCGGCAGGGCCTGGCGGAGGGTGAGGATGTCCTCCTCGCTCATCGCGTCGACCTTGTTGACGACGATGACCTCCGGCACGGCCGCCGCGTCGATCTCGCTCAGCACGACGTGGACGGCGTCGATCTGGCCGAGCGGATCGGGGTCGGAGCCGTCGACCACGTGCAGCAGCAGGTCCGCCGCGGCGACCTCCTCCAGCGTGGAGCGGAACGCGTCCACCAGCTGGTGCGGCAGGTGGCGCACGAAGCCGACGGTGTCGGTGAGCGTGTACTCCCGGCCGTCCGGCGACTGCGCCCGGCGCACCGTCGGGTCGAGGGTGGCGAACAGCGCGTTCTCCACCAGCACGCCGGCGCCGGTGAGCTGGTTGAGCAGGCTGGACTTGCCCGCGTTGGTGTACCCGGCGATCGCCACGCTCGGCACGGCGTTGCGTCCCCGGCTCGCCCGCTGGGTGGCGCGGGCGGTCGCCATGCCGGCGATCTCCCGCCGCAGCTTGCTCACCCGGGCGCGGATGCGCCGGCGGTCGGTCTCGATCTTCGTCTCACCCGGTCCGCGGGTACCGATGCCGCCACCGCCGGCGACCCGGCCTCCGGCCTGCCGGGACATCGACTCACCCCAACCGCGCAGCCGCGGCAGCATGTACTGCATCTGGGCGAGCTCGACCTGGGCCTTGCCCTCCCGGCTCGTCGCGTGCTGGGCGAAGATGTCGAGGATCAGCGCCGTCCGGTCGACGACCTTGACCTTGAGCACCTTCTCCAGCTGGTTGAGCTGGCCGGGGGTGAGCTCACCGTCGCAGATCACGGTGTCGGCGCCGGTGGCGGCGACGATGTCGCGGATCTCGTTGGCCTTGCCCGAGCCGACGTAGGTGGCGGCGTCGGGCTTGTCGCGCCGCTGGCTGACCGCCTCGAGCACCTGCGAGCCCGCCGTCTCGGCCAGGGCGGCCAGCTCGGCCAGCGAGCGGTCGGCGTCGGCCTGGGTGCCCTCGGTCCAGACGCCGACGAGCACGACGCGCTCGAGTCGCAGCTGCCGGTACTCGACCTCGGTGACGTCGGCGAGCTCGGTGGAGAGACCGGCCACCCGGCGCAGGGCGCCGCGCGCCTCGAGCGCGTAGGAGCCGGTGGTGTCGTCGGCCTCGGCCCACCGCCCGGTGGGCGCGGAGCGGGTGTCGAGGTCGGCCTGCTCGTCGAGAGGCAGGGCGTCGGGGGCGGTCGTCATCGTCTCCAGCGTGGCACGGTCCTGCATGGAAAGCACCTGAGTTGTCATCGCCCGGTACAACGCATCGACGCCCCGGATGCATCCCGACCGGCGGCAGGGGTAGGGCCAGCGCGACGAACGCGACGCACGGAGGAGGAACCGATGAGCGAGAGCGCATCGAGCCGGCTGGGTTCGAACAGCGAGCTGGACGACCCGGGCCGGGACCCCGAGGGCATCGGCGGCCCGCCGCGCAACCCGATGGGTGCCGGCGCCGACCAGGACAGCGGCCGGGGGGCGCCACCCACCCCTCCGGCCACCGGCGACGACGACGCGATGGTCCCGCTGCCGCCCGACGACGACCGCCGCTGACGCCTCAGGCCCGGAGCCACTCCGGGCACAGCGTGCCGGCCGACACCAGCACGGCCGGACCGCTGAGGACCGTCGTCCCGGGGGTCACCTGCACCGACAGGCGGCCCCCGGGGACGTCGACGACGACCGTGCCCTCGTCGGCGCCCGCGGCACGCAGGGCCGCGTAGGCCGCGGCGCAGGCGCCGGTGCCGCACGACCGCGTCTCGCCCACCCCGCGCTCGCTGACCCGCAGCCGCACGTGGGCACCCGGCTCCAGGACGTTCACCAGCTCGACGTTGACGCCCTCCGGGAACAGCCCCTCGTCGAACGCCGGGGTACCGGTCAGGTCCAGCTGCTCGACGGGCACGTCGGTCAGGCAGGCCAGGTGGGGGTTGCCCATGCTGACGGCGAGACCGGCGAACGCCCGGCCGTCGAGCAGCGCCTCGCCCTCGCCGAACGGGCGGGCGGGGCCCATGTCGACCCAGTAGCCGCCGTCGGCACCGGCGCCCACCCGGCGGGGCCCGCCCCGGGTGCCGACGAGCAGGCCGTCGGCGCAGGCGGCGCGGTCGACGAGCCCCTCGCTGATCAGCGCGTGCAGGAACAGCCGGATGCCGTTGCCGCACATCTCCGCGTAGGAGCCGTCGGCGTTGCGGTGGTCCATGAACCACTCGCACCGGGACAGGTCCTCCCCCAGCACGGCGGGAGCGTCGGGCACGTGGGCGCTGCGCACCAGCCGCAGCACGCCGTCGCCCCCCAGGCCGGCCCGGCGCTCGCACAGCCGCCGCACCATGGCGGCATCCAGCCGGTCGCCGGCCCACACGGTGCCGTCGGGGTCGGGCAGCACCACGAAGTCGTTCTCGGTGCCGTGCCCGAGCAGCACGCGCGGCGAGGAGGTCACGGATCGATCGTACGGCCGGTGATCACCCCGGTCGCTGCGTCGGCCAGGTCGGCCCGGGCGGCGTCGAGCCACGTCGTCGCGGCGTCCCGCCGGAACCAGGACCGCTGCCGACGCACGAACCTGCGGGTCGTGGTGACGGTGCGCTCCCGTGCCTCCTCGGCCGACAGCGCGCCGTCGAACTGGGCCAGCACCTGGGCGTAGCCGAGGGCGCGGGAGGCCGTCGGCCCCTCGCGGAGCCCGTCGGCGGCGAGCGCCGCCACCTCGTCCACGAACCCCGCGGCCCACATCCGGTCGACCCGGACGGCGATCCGTTCGTCGAGCTCCGCGGGTTCGCGGTCCAGCCCGAGCACCACCGCCGGGTAGTGCGGGCGCGGCTCGGGGAGCTCGGCGCGGAACGGCCCACCGGTCAGCTCGATCACCTCGAGAGCGCGCACGATCCGCCGGCCGTTGCTGGGCAGGACGGCCGCGGCGGCGGCCGGGTCGAGCCCGGCCAGCCGGGCGTGCAGCGCGGCCGGACCGACGTCCGCGAGCTCCCCCTCCAGGCGGGCGCGGACCACCGGGTCGGTGCCCGGAAACTCCAGCTCGTCGAGGACGGCGCGCACGTACAACCCCGAGCCGCCGACGAGCAGCGGCACGGTGCCGGCGGCCCGCAGCCGGTCTATCTCGGCTCGCGCTCGCCGCCGGTACTCGGCCACCGATGCCGGTTCGCGCACGTGCCACAGGTCGAGCAGGTGGTGCGGCACCCCGCCGCGCTCGGCGAGGTCGGGCTTGGCGGTGCCGATGTCCATGCCGCGGTAGAGCTGCATCGAATCGGCGTTCACCACCTCGCCGCCCAGCCGCCGGGCCAGCTCGACGGCGAGCGCGGTCTTGCCGGTCGCCGTCGGGCCGACGATCGCGACCACCGGCGGCGGGGTCGGGACCACTGGTCCGCCGCCGCCGGGCGCTCCGCTCACGCGACCACCCAGTCGGCGACCGGGTAGCCCACCCCGAACGGCGCCCCGTCGTACCGCAGCCGCGCGGTGACGTGCCGGCCCGCGAGCGCGGCTCCCACCGCCCGCCAGACCGATACGCCGGCGGCGAGGAGCCGCTCCCCCGCCGCCGGGTCGAGCGCGGCCAGCCCGGCGGTGTCCCCCGTCGCCAGGGCGGTGGCGACGGCGGCGTCGAACGGCTCGGCCGCCGGATCCAGGTACCCGGGTGCCTTGACCGAGCGCCGGGCCGAGCCGTCGCCCATCGCGAGCACGCCCACCGGAGGCGGCAGGTCCCGCAGCAGCTGCCCGAGGTCGGCCGGCCCGACCCCGACGCGGGTGCCGGCGAACGACGCCTGGTCGAGCAGCCAGGTACCGACGGTATGCGCGAGGGGGAGCCGGAGACCTCCCGGGCGCAACCACCCGTCGAAGGGCAGCTCCAGGTCGACGCCGAACCCGCGGAGGTCACCGCCGTCGCCGGGCCCGAAGCGTTCCCCGGGCGCCGCACCGGGCCCCACGACGACCACCACCTCCGGCGCGGCGCCGAGCAAGGCGGTCACCGCATCCGCGCAGGCCGACCGCAGCGCGGCGGTCTCGGGCAAGGGCCGCCCCTCCACCGCCGGCACCAGCAGCGGCGGGCACGGGCAGAAGGCGACGGCGGCCGACGGGCGGGGCGTCCGGGCCGGGACGCCGCCGGGGTGGGAGGTCACCGCAGCAGTGTCGCCGATGCGACGTGGGACACTGCCGGACGTGTCGAGCACGGACGACCCCGGCAACGGGGTGCAGCAGGCCGCTCCGCCGATTGCGGAGACCCCCGAGACCCCCGCCCCCGAGGCGGCGACCCCGACCGACGGCGCCGACGCGGTGACCCCCGCGGCCGGCACGCCGGCGGCGCCGACCCCCGCGGAGGCGGCCCTCGCCGACCCCACCGGCGCGGCGCCGGCACCGGAGCCGGCGCCCGCACCCGCGGCCGAGCCGGAACCCGCGACCACCCCGGAGCCGACGCCGGCCCCGGCCCCGGCGGCTCCTCCGGTCGAGCGGGTGGTGAGCGACCCGGCGCAGTGGGGCCGGGTCGACGAGGACGGCACCGTCTACGTGCGCACCGCCGACGGCGAGCGCGAGGTCGGCTCGTGGCAGGCGGGCGACGCCGAGGCGGGGCTCGCCCACTACGGCCGCCGCTTCGACGACCTGGCCACCGAGGTGTCGCTGCTGGAGGCCCGGCTCAAGGCGCACACCGGCAACCCCGGCGAGATCAAGGCGAAGGCCCAGGCGCTGGCCGAGTCGATCCCGACCGCCGCCGCGGTGGGCGACCTCGAGGGGCTGGCCGCCCGGGCCGGCGCCATCGTGGCGACCGCCGAGGCCGCCGCCGTCGAGTACCGGGCGGAGAAGGCCGCCGCCCGGGCGGCGCAGGTGGCGCGCAAGGAGGCCCTGGCCGCCGAGGCCGAGCAGATCGCCGCCGAGTCGACGTCCTGGAAGGCCGCCGGCGACCGCCTCAAGGCGATCGTCGAGGAGTGGAAGACCATCCGCGGCATCGACCGCAAGACCGACGACGCGCTGTGGTCCCGGTTCGCCGCCGCCCGCGACGCCTTCGGCCGCCGCCGCGGCGCCCACTTCGCGCAGCTGGACGCCCAGCGCGGTGAGGCCCGTGCGGCCAAGCAGGAGCTGATCGCCGAGGCGCGGCGGCTGTCGACGTCCACCGACTGGGGTTCCACCAGCGCCGCGATGCGCTCGCTGATGGACCGCTGGAAGGCCGTGCCGCGCACCGGCCGGGACGGCGACGACGACCTGTGGAAGGAGTTCCGCGCCGCGCAGGACGTGTTCTTCAGCGCCCGCGCCGAGCAGGACAAGGCGCGTGACGCCGAGCAGGTCGCCAACCAGCGGGCCAAGGAGGAGCTGCTGGCCGAGGCCGAGCAACTCGACCCGGGCAAGGACCTGCGCGGGGCACAGAACGCGCTGCGGAAGATCCAGGAGCGCTACGACGCCATCGGGCACGTGCCGCGCGCGGTGATGCGACAGCTCGAGGACCGGATGCAGGCCGTGGAGCAGAAGGTGCGCGGGGCCGCCGACGCCGGCCGGGTGCGCACCGCCCCGGAGAACCCGATGGTCGCCTCGATGCGGGCCGCCGTCACCAAGGCCGAGGAGCAGCTGGCCAAGGCCGAGGCCGCGGGCGACCAGCGCCGCATCGCCGAGGCGCAGGCGAACCTCGCCACCCGGCGGGAGTGGCTGGCCGAGGCCGAGAAGTCCGCTCGCCGCTAGCCCTGCCAGGCATAGGAAGCTTTACCTACGGTTCTGCTCGCGATCCCGTAGGTAAAGCTTCCTGTGCCCTGGTTCAGCAGCCGGTCGTGAGCACCGGGAGCGGCTCGGGGACGCCGATCCGCGGCATGCCCAGCGAGACGCCCGGGGTCGTGGGCCGGGTCCCGGCCTCGCTCGCGTCCCCGGCGCGGGTGCGCCGGTGGGACAGCAGCGGGCCGTCGGCGACCAGGTGGTGCGGCGCGGCCTGGGTGACGACGGTCTCGACGACGTCGCCGGGGCGCACCCCGTCGGCCGCCGTGAAGTGCACGAGCCGCCCGTCGCGGGCACGGCCGGAGAGCCGGCCGCGCGCGGCGTCCTTGCTCCCCTCCCCCGCGGCCACGAGCAGCTCCACCCGCGCGCCGACGAGCTTCCGGTTCTCGTCCCAGCTGATCTCGTCCTGCAGCGCGGTCAGCCGGAGGTAGCGCTCCTGCACGACCTCCTTGGGCAGCTGCCCCTCCATCTCGGCGGCGGGCGTGCCCGGCCGCTTGGAGTACTGGAAGGTGAAGGCGCTGGCGAACCGCGCCTGCCGGACGACGTCCAGGGTCTGCTGGAAGTCCTCCTCCGTCTCCCCCGGGAACCCGACGATGATGTCGGTGGTGATCGCGGCGTCGGGCATGGCGGCGCGCACCCGGTCGATGATCCCGAGGTAGCGCTCCTGCCGGTAGGCGCGGCGCATCCGCTTGAGGACGTCGTCCGAGCCGGACTGCAGCGGCATGTGCAGCTGGTGGCAGACCGCCGGCGTCTCGGCCATGGCGGCGATGACGTCGTCGGTGAACATCGCCGGGTGCGGGCTGGTGAACCGGATCCGCTCCAGCCCCTCGATGCGGCCGGTGGCCCGCAGCAGGTCGGCGAACGCGCCACGGTCACCGAAGTCGCTGCCGTAGCTGTTCACGTTCTGCCCGAGCAGGGTCACCTCGAGCACGCCCTGGTCGACCAGCGCCTGCACCTCGGCCAGGATCTCGCCGGGACGGCGGTCCTTCTCCTTGCCGCGCAGCGCCGGGACGATGCAGAACGTGCAGGTGTTGTTGCAGCCGACGCTGATCGACACCCAGCCGGAGTAGGCCGAGTCCCGCTTCGCGGGCAGGGTCGAGGGGAAGACCTCCAGCGCCTCGGCGATCTCCACCTGCGCCTCGGCGTTGTGCCGGGCCCGCTCCAGAAGAGCCGGCAGCGAGCCGACGTTGTGGGTGCCGAAGACGACGTCGACCCACGGCGCCCGCCGGACGATCTCGCCGCGGTCCTTCTGCGCGAGGCAGCCGCCGACGGCGATCTGCATGCCGGGGCGGGCGTCCTTGACCGGGCGGAGGTGCCCGAGGTTGCCGTAGAGGCGATTGTCGGCGTTCTCGCGCACGGCGCAGGTGTTGAGGACGACGACGTCGGCGTCGTCCCCGTCCGCCGCGGCGGTGTACCCCGCCTGCTCCAGGAGGCCGGACAGCCGCTCGGAGTCGTGCACGTTCATCTGGCACCCGTAGGTGCGCACCCGGTAGGTGCGCGGGGCGGGGCTCTCCACAAGGCTGCTCATGACAGGAGGAAGGGTACGTCGCGGTTGGCACAACGATTGTCGTTGTTATCGATTTTCGTTATGGTCCGCGCCATGACGACGAGCCGCCCCTTCCTCGGCCGCACCGGCACGAACCTGGGCGCCGCCGTCCTGTTCGTCGTCGCCGGCGTCGCGGCCCTCTTCGCGGTGGTGCAGCCGATCAACCAGCTCACCCAGCCGGGCGGCAGCATCACGGTGAACGCGGCCGAACCGGCCGGGGACCGCGCGCTCGACCTGCCCGGGCTGCCGGAGGGCGTCTGGGTCGTCGACTCCACGCCGGAGTCGACGCTGGTCGCCTCCGACCTCCCGGCCGGGCTGCGGGCGCTCACCGAGCTGCCGGCCTCGCTGAGCGCGATCGCCGTCGCTGTCGGCGCATGGCTGCTGGCGCGGGTGCTCTGGGCCATCCACGACGGGCACCCCTTCGACCGGCGCAACCCCGGCCGGTTGGCCGGCCTCGCCGCGGCCGTCGTCCTCGGCGGCCTGGTGGTGCCCATGGCCGAGGGAGTGGTCGCCACCGCCGTGCTCGAGCACCTCGACCTGGCCGGGCCCGACTCCCCGCTCGTCCTGTTCGAGGTCACGATCCCGTTCACGCCGATCGGGCTGGCCCTCGCCCTCCTGGCCGCGGCCGAGGCCTTCCGCCGCGGGCGCGCGCTGGAGGACGAGGTCGAGGGGACCGTGTGAGCCCCCGCCTGGGCGAGCCGGCCCCCGACGAGGACGCCGCCCACCGCGTGGTGTGCCACCTGGACCGGCTCCTGGACGAGCGGGGCATGACGCTGGTCGAGCTCTCGGAACGCGTCGGCGTCTCGGTGGTCAACCTGTCGGTGCTCAAGAACGGGCGGGCGCGCGCCGTCCGGTTCTCCACGCTGACCGCGGTCTGCGGCGCGCTGGGCTGCCAGCCGGGCGATCTCTTCTCCGTCGCGCCGGAGCGGTCACCCGAACGGGCGGACACCGAGCCGTGAGCGCGCGACCTACCGGGGTTCGTTACGCCTTCGTGATCGCGCGGTGCGGGAACCGCGACCTCCCACCCTTAGGGTCCCCAGGGTGACCAGCCGTACGACCGGAGAGCCTCTCGTCCGCCTGTCCGGCGTGAACAAGTGGTTCGGCGACCTGCACGTGCTGCAGGACATCGACCTCGAGATCGCCCGCGGGGAGGTCGTCGTCGTCATCGGCCCGTCGGGGTCGGGCAAGTCGACGCTGTGCCGCGCGATCAACCGCCTCGAGTCGATCGAGAGGGGCGAGATCGTCATCGACGGCGAGCGGCTGCCCGAGGAGGGCAAGCAGCTCGCCCGCCTGCGCGCCGACGTCGGCATGGTCTTCCAAAGCTTCAACCTCTTCGCGCACAAGACGATCCTCGAGAACGTCACCCTGGGGCCGATCAAGGTGCGCAAGCGCTCCAAGGTGGACGCCGAGAAGCGCGCCCGCGAGCTGCTGGACCGGGTGGGCGTGGGCGCCCAGGCGGACAAGTACCCGGCTCAGCTCTCGGGTGGCCAGCAACAGCGGGTGGCGATCGCGCGGGCCCTCGCCATGGACCCGAAGGTCATGCTCTTCGACGAGCCGACCTCGGCCCTGGACCCCGAGATGATCAGCGAGGTGCTCGACGTGATGGTCGGCCTGGCGGCCGAGGGCATGACGATGATCGTCGTCACCCACGAGATGGGTTTCGCGAGGAAGGCCGCCAACCGCGTCGTGTTCATGGACGGCGGCCGGATCGTGGAGTCGTCCGACCCCGAGACGTTCTTCAGCAACCCGAGCTCCGACCGGGCCAAGGACTTCCTGTCCAAGATCCTGAACCACTGACCGTCCCTACGGAAGGACAGCTCATGCGCACCACCCGCTACGCCGCCTCGCTCGCGGCCCTCGGCCTCATGCTCACCGCCTGCGGTGGCAGCGAGGCCGGCGACCAGGCAGAGGACGCCGCCGACTCGACCGTCGAGGTGCAGGAGGAGGTCGACTTCGAAGCCGGCACCACGATGGCCGAACTGGCCGAGGCGGGGTCCATCACCGTCGGCACCAAGTTCGACCAGCCCGGGTTCGGGCTCCTCAACCCCAACACCGAGACCCCTGAGGGCTTCGACGTCGAGATCGCCAAGATCATCGCCGCCGAACTCGGCATCGCACCCGAGGACATCGAGTGGACCGAGACCGTCTCGGCCAACCGCGAGCCCTTCCTCCAGAACGGCCAGGTCGACATGGTGGTGGCGACCTACACCATCAACGACGCCCGCAAGGAGCTGATCGACTTCGCCGGGCCGTACTACGAGGCCGGCCAGGACATCATGGTGGCGGCCGGCAACCCGGAGGGCATCGAGGGCCCCGAGGACCTGGCGGGCAAGAACGTCTGCTCGGTGGAGGGCTCCACGCCGGCACAGAACATCCGGGACAACTACCCGGAGGCGACCCTGACGCTGTTCGACGTCTACTCCAAGTGCGCCGACGCCCTGGCCAACGGCCAGGTCGACGCCGTGACCACGGACAACGTCATCCTCACCGGCCTGGTCGCCGGCAGCGACGGCGCGTTCGAGCTCGTGGGCAACCCGTTCACCGAGGAGCCGTACGGCATCGGCGTGCCGAAGGGTGACGACGAGTTCCGCGCGTTCATCAACGACACGCTGGAAGAGGCCTACGAGAGCGGCGCCTGGGCGGACGCCTGGGACCGCACCGCCGGCGCCATCAGCGGCCAGGAGGCCCCCCAGCCGCCGGACGTCGACCGCTACTGACAATCTCCGGCGCGGGGGGGGGGGGGGGGGGGCCCCCCCCCCCCCCCCCCCCCCCCCCCCCCCCCCCCCCCCGGGGGGGGGGTGTGCAGCTCAAAAAAAAACTCCCCCCGGGG